>JAICHC010000254.1 GCA_025922795.1 Candidatus Binatia bacterium
GCCGCCGATCTCGACGCTCTGTCCGCGAGAAAGCAAGACGCTTCCGCCGCGTGCGAATGTCGAAACGGCAAGCACGACCGCGCCGGCGTTGTTATTGACAACGTATGCGTCTTCTGCGCCAGTCAACTCGGTCAGTAAGGCAGAAAGGGGCCGTTGTCGATCGCCGCGTTTGCCGGTTTCCAAATCGACCTCCAGCGACGAATGCGAACGGGTGATGCTCTCGACGGCGAGGGCAGCGGCTTCGGGCAGTCGTGACCGGCCGAGGCCGGTGTTCATTATCGTGCCGCTGCAGTTGATCGCCGGGCGGTGTTCCGTTTCGGACGCGCGACTTGCGAGTTCAATCGCACGTTCGACGATATCTTTGGCGACTTCGCCGTTGCGCGCCTCAGCGACCGCCTGGCGCGCGCCGGCGACCGCGGCACGATGAGAAAAATTCTCGAAGCGCGGGTCGGATATGAGGCTGTCTATGCTGGGCAATCGCCGGTTGTCGCTTGCTGCCACGCCCCTATTCTATCTGCACGATGAGTTGTAATGACCTTCCGGGGGGTCGAAGCGTCTATACTTAGGAGACAAGACATGAACCTTCCGCCCGCCTTCTTGCAAATGAACGAGATCATGTGGATCGCGCTCATCATCCTCGTGTTGTTCGGGGGATCCCGGATTCCCGCGCTTATGCGGTCGATCGGGCGTGGCGCCGGTGAGCTCCAAAAGGGCATCGAGGAAGGCAAACACATGATGGGCAAGACCATTGCCGAACCGGACGGCGAGAAAGAACCCAAGTCTGAGTAGTCTTGCAGCTCTTCGCATGGCAGGGGTTTTCTGTCGCACTTCCGGACGATTGGCGTCCGGCGTCTCTGACAGGCACGCGCAAGCAAGGCTATGTTCGGCTAGAAGCCGGTAGCCATGATTTGTTACAGATTCGATGGGAAACCTGTAAACAACCTCCTCTAGATATCGAGGCACGGGCGCGCGGTTATGTGAGCCGCCTCGAGGAAGTAGCCAAGAAGAAAAACGACCCGGTCACGTCGTCGAAGGTTGTCGTTTCGGATGTCGGCGCAGACTTCAAGTGGCGAGGGAGCGTTAAAGGAGTGGGCCGGCTTTTCTACGAATCGGATTCGAAGAGGGTGTTCATCATCGAGCGGTCCGGCAAGCGAAACGACTCGCTTGCGGCGGAGACGGGACGATTGCTCGATACTTTTGCCCCGACGGCGGCTTGGTGCGTTTTCGGCTTTGAAGTGCAGCCGCCGAAAGATTTGGAGTTAGAAAAGTTTAAGTTTTTGACGGGAAGAATCACACTTCATCTGAAGGGCAAGGACCTCGAACTGATGGCCGAGCGGTGGGGGCTCGCCGATTCGATTCTTTCAAAGCATTCGCTGGAGGACTGGGCTAAGGCCGTGTGTGACGCTGGGGAGGTGTGTGCCGATCCTGTAGGGCTGCGGCTGGCCCCCCGGGCTCCGTTGCCCAAGCGGACGTTAGGGTTTAAGGCCGAGGCTTTGGTTCGCCATGACCCTAAGCTCAATCGACTACTCGTTCTACGCGCCGTGCACAAGGGCCGACCGCCGGAGTGGGGCTGGCTGGGATGAGGTTGTTCGGGCGCCGCGCGCAGCCGAGCCGGGAGGACATTCGGAGGGCCGTTCCACGGCATATTTCGCATGTCGAGGTACAGGCACTCGGCGAAACGACCTTGCTGCGGGTTCCGCTCAAGGAGCGGGCCGGCACAATGGGCTGGATTGCCAGGAAATCCAACTCCCCTTCTCACCACGAAATCGAATTGGATGAGATCGGCGCTTTTGTTTGGAGCTTGTGCGATGGAAAGCGGAGCGTTGCAGGAATCGCGGCGGCGCTGTCGAAGCATTACAAGATCACCATGCACGAGGCGGAGGCGTCGCTCTTGGATTTCCTGGACAGCCTTCGACGCCGCGGGTGCTTAAGGTTAGAACGCAAATGACTTCAATCCGCGCCCAACACGACCCGCCGCTTAGGGTTGCTTTTTCACAAGCCGTGAAAAGTATTCGGTTGCGGCTGTTGCGGCAGGGAGCGTCGGCGATGGGTGTACTTTTGGGTATTGCTTTCTACGCAAGCGTGCGCACGAGTCAGGTGCTATCTCCGGCAAGTCCTGCCGATCCATCGTCTGTAGAAGCCGCGCAACGCTTGCAGTGGCTGGCGATTTTGTCGTTGGTTATGTGCTTGGTTGGGATTACCAATTCGATGCTGATGAGTGTTACCGAGCGGTACAAGGAAATCGGGACGCTGAAATGTCTTGGTGCAAGCGATCGTTTTATTGTTAAAGTGTTTTTTATCGAAGCGCTTATGATCGGACTGTTTGCTTCGGTTATCGGCGCGGTGTTGGGCGTGTTGATCGTGGTCGTTATGCGTTTGATTACGGATGGAACAGGCGGGTTTGTCGTCGGATTCGGAGTTAGCGCAGCTTGGATAATTTTAGCAGCGGCGGCGATTGGAGTAGCTATTTCCGGCATTGCAGCGGTATTACCGGCGGTGCAGGCCGCGAAGATGCCGGCCGCCGCTGCGCTGAGGGTGGAGATCTAAATGGCGCTCAGTCCTCTTGCCGATCATGAGTTGGTAGTGCGTACCAGGGACGTGGTTAAAGAGTACAGACTCGGCGATCACTCGGTGTTTGCGCTGAACGGCGTTTCACTGGACATTATGCGCGGTGAATACATTTCGATTATGGGGCCCAGCGGCTCGGGGAAGAGCACGTTCTTCAACATGATCGGCGGACTGGATAAACCGGATCGAGGCAGCGTGTTTATCAACGAAGTCGATATCGCGCAGTTATCGCCTCCCGAACTCGCGTATTTACGATGTCATACAATCGGTTATATTTTTCAGACGTTCAATTTGATTAATGTGCGCACGGCGCTCGAGAATGTAACACTTCCGATGCTGTTTGCAGGGCTTAGCGGCGACGACGCCGACGAACGCGGCATGGAATTGCTCGACTTGGTGGGACTTGCGGACCGCTATCACCACAGGCCGACCGAGCTATCAGGTGGACAACAGCAGAGGGTTGCGATTGCTCGTTCGTTGGCGAATAATCCGTCGATCGTGCTGGCCGACGAGCCGACCGGGAATCTCGACCTTAAGACCGGCAAGGAAATCATCGACCTGCTTAAGACGTTGAACAAGGATCGCAACGTCACGATTATTTCCGCGACTCACGACTTGAAGATGCTCGATGTCAGTGATCGAATTGTTTATATTCGGGATGGCATCGTCGCAAAGATTGACACGCGAGCCGAATTGAAGCTAAGCGTGGGCAGTACGGGAGCAATAGAAGAAACGGAGTGACGAATCAAGAGTATTCGCGCCTTGTGGATGAGTCCGCTGCCTTATGGCGTAAATCACCATCGCTCTACGAGCGCAGTCTGGGTCGGTTTGCACTCCTCGGGATCGTTATGCTTGTTGTGGCGTTTTTTGCCGCAATCTGGCTAATCCTCATCTTGCATGTTTGGTCTATTGTTGTCGGTTGCATCATTTTGTATTCGATTGGCCGTGGCGTGTTTTTTAGGCCGGAACCGGTGAATGGCATCAAGTTAGAGCGCGAAACTGCGCCGGCGCTGTTTGATGACGTGGATGAGATCGCGCGTGTGCTTGGGGCGCGGAAGTGTGACGGCATATTCGTGGACTTTGACTTCAACGCATATGCCGTGCAATTCCACAGGTGGGGGATTGTCGGTCCTATTAGGAACTACGTGTTAATCGGGATGCCTCTGATGGATGCGATGAGTAGGGAGCACATCCGGAGTACCCTCGCCCATGAAGTCGGCCATTTGTTACTAAAGCACGGCGCAAGGGCGCGCAGGTGGTACGCGATGATGGAGATTTACGAGTCGATAAGACACAATGTCCCGGGAATCGTTTGGTATCTCTTTGGACCTTTCGCTAATTGGTATTTGCCAAGGTTTTATGCTCGTCTTCAACCAGTGAGCCTTCGAGACGAGTTCGAA
This sequence comes from Candidatus Binatia bacterium, assembly GCA_025922795.1. The sequence continues at coordinate 3,969 of JAICHC010000254.1, forward strand.
GCGGATGCCCGCGAGGCTCGGGTTACGTCGCCTGAGATCGCCGGTCAGGCACTGTGCCTTTTGAGCATCGGTTCGACCAGGTATTCCCGCGCGATCCGCGGCTACTGCCAAAGCGCGGTCATACAAGAGGCGCATGACCCTAGTGCCCTAGCGGCAGCAGTTTACGAATCGCTTCGCTCGTGGACAAGAGCGGACGCTGAGAAAGCCTTGACGCAGTCGCTACGTGCGGCGACAGATATCGAGGGGAGTCATCCGGCTCTTTCCGAGCGACTCGCGGCACTTGGCGCTGAGCCGTCGGCTCCGGATCCGGTACCCACCTGCGCATCGGACGAATACTTCGGCAAGACTCGCGAAGAATTCGCTGCCCTTGCGGCGCATCACTTTATGGAGAACTCGTCTGATTATCATGAAATGGTGGAAACGACGCGGAAAGCGAAGGAACTGAAAGAGAAAATGTCGGAGCGAATAGCCAACGGCGAAGCGACTCACGACGAAGCCGTCGATTATATCGACGCCGTCGGCGTTGCCGACGGTACAACGACGGTGAAGCCGCTCATCGATGCATATGTGCGGCGGTTTCCGTCGTCCGCTAAACTCCACTATTTTCGGGGTATGGCGAGCCTTCACGACTATAACGACGACGGTATCGACGATTTGATCAAAGCGTCGGAGTTGGAGCCCGAAATCGCTATGAGCGTCACAGAAACCATCTATCAATATCTACTGTTGCTGGGCCGCACGGAGGAGGCATTTGAGTTTCGAAGACGGCGCGACGCGCTGAGTGACGACGTTCGCGATGTTTTCGACAGACGATTGAAGGTTCCAAAGGATCAGGCGTACGAGACGGCAGATTTTAGTGAAAATGAGCTACAAGTCATTCGCGAAGTGCTTACACAAATCAAGGCAATTGGCAGGGCATACCTGGCACGGCGGGTGGTTTCACGCTCGCCGCTCACTCTTTACGACCTTGTTTTATTTCCACGAAAATTTCGCATGATCGCAGATGGCAAAACTCTCACGAATTCGATTGAAGCGCGACTGGCGGGTCTTGACAGAACTATCAATGTGCACTTCGGCCCCTGGCTTGCGAAAGATTTGGTCAGGCGGATAAAATCCGTACCTGATTCGGAGGTTTACTTCCGACCCTAAGATCATCAGCCAGCCCCGAGTTTAACGGCATTCGGCTTCCACGAAAGCTCGGCCAGCACATTCTCATAATCGGACGGAGTCAGATCTTCAGGGCGTTTACCCAATAGCGCGACTAATACGCCTTCCATCACATTCGTGCCGAAAGATTCTCCGCCGATATTGGGAGTGCTCGTGTA
>JAICHC010000255.1 GCA_025922795.1 Candidatus Binatia bacterium
CCGATCAAACCGGCCTCTTCGCAGATTGTAAAAACCACGTCGACGTCGCCGCACACCAAACCATTCTCTTTGATCACCCGCAGAGCTTCACAGATAATTGCAACCCCGCTTTTGTCGTCGCCGCCGAGCACCGTGCGCCCATCGCTGCGCAGGATGTCGCCGTCGAGGATGGGCGTTATACCTTCGCCGGGAACGACCGTATCCATGTGGGCGGAAAGCAGAAGCGGAGTGGCGTGCGGAGCGTTTCCAGGAAAATGCGCGATCAGATTGCCGACGTTGCCGCCGACCTTTTCGCCGGCTTCGTCGATGGAAACCGTTGCGCCGAGCTCTTCCATCTCGCGTTTGAGACGCACGGCGACGTCACGCTCTTGGCGCGACAGGCTATCGATCTTGATGAGCTCAATGAGCAGGTTTTTAAGCCGTTCCTGATTGATCAAAACGGTGACCTCGCTGTTCTCACCTGAAGGGCATCGATTTGCTGGCCGTTAGCCTTCGGCCTGGGACAATTTGCCACAGTTGCCCGGGCGAATCCAAGGGGACTTGAAAAGAAAAGACGCCCGGATAAGCGAAATCAAAGTCCATAACGTGCCGCGCAGCCCGACAACAGTCGTCCGCGATCGAGCAGCTTGATCAGATTCATGAATTCCAATTCACCAAAGAGACTGCGGAGTTTCTCCTGGTCGGACCCGCTGAAGCTGAGTTGTTCCAGTTCGACTGTAATCGGGACGTCGCGTTTAGCGGTGGCGAGTGCCCGGCTCAGAAATGCGGCGTCTTTGCCGTCCTCGAGAATCTTGCGCAGGTGCCCGGCGCCGCGCAGATCTAATTGCTCGAGTTCATTTAGGCGAAGAGCTGCGCCGCGACAGTGCGTGCGTTGCCGTGCCGTAGAATGACTCCGCGGCTTCCATGAGAGTTTCTGACAAAGTCGGGTGGGGATGCACCGAATCGGCAAGATCGCGTGCCGTGGCGCCCATTTCAACCGCGAGCACGCCTTCGCTGATGAGATCTCCGGCGCTGACGCCGACAATGCCCATGCCGAGAATACGGTCGGTTTCCGGTTCAATGATGAGTTTGGTCATGCCGTCGGGCCGGTCCAGGGTAAGCGCGCGCCCAGAGGCACCCCAGAGAAATTTGGCGATTCGTACGTCGATGCCTTTTTCCTTGGCTTGGTTTTCGGTCAGGCCGCACCAGGCTACTTCCGGATCGGTATAGACGACGGCGGGAATTACGACGTTGTCGAATGAGCTCGCTTCACCGAGCATCGCTTCGACTGCGATGCGCCCTTCCTTGGTGGCGCGATGGGCGAGCAGGGCACCACCGTTAACATCGCCGATGGCATAGATATTCGGATCTTCGGTCTGTTGTTGGGCGTTACACTGAATGAAGCCTTTGTCGTCCTTGGTGACCCTGGTGTTTTCAAGCCCGAGATCGGCAAGATTCGGAGCGCGACCGACACTGACAAGGACGCGATCGTAAAGCTCCTCGCGCGGCTGCTTGTCCGTCTCCATGGTGACTTTGATTTGCTTGCCGGCCGTGGCCATCTTTAGCACTTTGGTATTAACACGGATTTCTTTGAAGGCTTTCTGTGCTGCTCGGGCCACCGGGCGCACCAAATCAGCATCGACCCCGGTGAGTATCGACGGCAGAGCTTCAAGGACAACGACATGGCTGCCGAGAGCTGCGTAAACGGTGCCGAGCTCCATGCCGATGTAACCGCCGCCGACCACCAGCAGATCGGGTGGGATATCGGGCAATTCCAGGGCTTCGGTCGATGTCATGATCCGCGGGTTGCCGAGATCGAAAGCGCTTGGCATGGCGGGCTTGGAGCCCACGGCGATCACCGCTTTTTCATAGCGAATGAATTTTTGTCCTTCACGGGTCTCGACGCGCAGTGTCTGCGAATCTTCAAAGTGGCCGCGGCCGTGGACCACCTGCACGCCGCGTTGTTTGGCCAATCCGGTGATACCTTGGCCGAGTTTCTCCAGAATCGATTCCTTCCAAGCCCGGAGCTTTTCAAGTTCAACCTTCGGCTCGCTAAACTCGATACCGCGGGAGGTCGACTCTTTAACTTCACGAAAAATTTCGGTCGCATGGAGCAGCGCCTTCGACGGAATGCAGCCGACGTTGAGGCAAATGCCGCCGAGCCGCGGATTCTGTTCCACCAAAGCGACCTTTTTACCCTTGTCGGCGGCATAAAACGCCGCGGCGTAGCCGCCAGGCCCGGCGCCCACGACGACGATTTCGGTGGTGATCGGCTCCATAGAAAGCTTCTTACTTGAGTTTCAAGTCCGCTTCATCGAAGGATTCGAGACCGGCGATCACATCTTTTAAGAAGCGAACAGCATCGGCGCCGTCCAAGACGCGATGGTCGTAGGCCAGGCAAAGCGGCAGAATCGTTCGAATCGCAATTTTACCATCCACTGCGACCGGTTGCGCCCGACCTTGGCCGACGCCCAGGATGGCGACCTGAGGCGCGTAGATGATCGGCGTGAAATGGCTGCCGCCGATGCTACCCTGGTTGGAGATAGTAAACGTGCCGCCTTGAAGCTCCTCGATGGCAATCTTCCTTTGGCGCGTTTTCTCAGCGAGCGAGTCCAGCTCTTGTGAAAGCTGCAGCAGGTTCTTCTGATCGACGTTCCGCAGAATAGGCACGATAAGACCGCCCTCGGTGTCGACGGCGACGCCGATGTGGCAGTAATCTTTGTAGACGATCTCCAAAGAAGAATCATCCAGGCTAGAATTCGCGCGCGGGTGTTTTTTCAAGGCGCGCCCGAGCACGAGAAGCAAAAACGACGTCACGGTCAAATGCGCGCCTTTTTTCGCGAAGGTCGCGGCGTGTTTCTTCCGCAATGCGAGTAGCGCGGTAATATCAGCGTCGTCGAATTGATTGATCTTGGGAATCGTCGTCCATGATTCGACCATGCGGCGGCTCACGGTGCGCCGAAGGGGCGACATCTTCTCGCGACGCACCGGTCCCCATTGACTGAAATCCACGGCTTGGCTTGGGGTCGCCGGCGTTGCCGCGCCCGATTGGGCTGCGGCGGCTGCCGCTGTGCCTTGGCCGGCGATCTCTTGCAGCCATTGAATGTAAGCGCGCACGTCGGCCAGATTGATTCTGCCGCCGGCTTCGCTGCCTTTCACCCGCGTCAAATCGATGCCGAGATCGCGCGCGACCTTGCGAATCGAAGGTGACGCAGGCGGTGGAGCGCCGCTCTTTGACTCGTAGCGATAACCATCGGCTGCCTGGCTCGGCGGCGCGGTTGCCTCAGGAGACGGCCTGGAAGGTGAGTCGACCGAAGGCGCAGCACTGCTGGCGGCCGGAGTCTGTGCCGGTTTAGCGGTGGCGCCGGCCGCAGCACCGCTGCTTTCGATTGAGATCAGCACTTGTCCGACGCTGACCTCCATGCCCTGGTTGACGTGGATTTTGGTCACGACGCCGGTGCTCGGCGCCGGGATGGAACCGACCGCCTTTTGTGTCTCGAGCTCCATGATCGCTTGATCTTTTTGGATCTCCTGGCCTTCGGCGACCAAGATGCTTACGACCGTGCCGCCCTCGACACCTTCGGCGAGCTGGGGAAGTTTAACGTCCATGAGTGATAACAACGCTGTTCGGCGTCTAGAGGAAATGCGGGAATGTCTTTTCCGGATCGACGCCAAGCTTCTTGATCGCATCCTCGACCGCTTGTGCGGGCCATGAGCCCTTCTGGTAAAGCGCATAAAGCGTCGCAACGACGGTGAGTTCAGCGTCGACTTCGAAGAATCGTCTGAGGTTGGGCCGAGTATCACTGCGGCCGAAGCCGTCCGTGCCGAGCGAGATCAGACCGCCGGGAACCCATGGCGCAATCTGATCGGGAACCATTTTCATATAATCGGAAACCGCGACAAACGGGCCTTGTTCGTCTTGCAGCACCGACTCCAGATAGGATTTTTTCGGCGCGGCGGTTGGATGGAGCATGTTCCAGCGTCGGGTCCGCAGCGCGTCGCCGCGCAGGAGTTTGTAACTGGTTGCGCTCCAAACGTCGGCCGTCACATCGAATTGTTCGGCGAGAATGTCTTGGGCGCGTAAGGCCTCGCGCAAAATCGGCCCGCTGCCGAAAATGTGCGCTTTGAACTTTCTTCCCTTGTCCCCCGGTTTGAGCTTGTACAAACCTTTAAGGATTCCTTCCTCGGCGCCCTGGGGTATTGGCGGCATCGGATAACTCTCGTTGTAAAGCGTCAAGTAGTAAAAGTGTTCTTCACCTTCAGCGTACAAGCGCCGCAGACCGTCCCTGATGATAACGGCGATTTCGTAGGCGTACGCGGGATCATAGGTCAGCAACGTGGGAACCGTGCTGGCCAACAGATGGCTGTGGCCGTCCTGGTGCTGTAATCCTTCACCGTTGAGTGTCGTGCGTCCCGCGGTCGCCCCCAGAAGGAATCCCTTCGCTTTACTGTCCGCCGCCGCCCAGATCAAATCACCGATGCGCTGAAAGCCGAACATCGAGTAATAAAAATAGAACGGGACCATGTTGATCCCCAGGTTGGCGTAGGCCGTGCCGGCGGCGATGAACGACGACATCGCTCCTGCTTCGGTAATGCCTTCCTCGAGAATCTGTCCGTCTTTGGCTTCATTATAATAAAGCAAGGTTTCGCGATCGACCGGCTCGTAGAGCTGGCCCTTTAGCGAATAGATGCCCACCTGCCGAAAAAGCGAATCCATGCCGAAGGTTCGCGCTTCGTCGGGAATGATCGGTACAATGCGCCTGCCGAGCTCCTGGTGCCGCAGCAGCCGGGATAACAGCCGCACCGCCGCACCCGTGGTGGACAGAGACTGCTCACCCGAACCCTTGAGGGCGTCGGCGTAGTCGGCGGTGTCGGGAAGCTCGATCGGCGCGGCGCGGACTTTTCGCTCCGGAATAAAACCGCGCAACTGCTTGCGCCGCTCGAGCAGATACTGCGTCTCTCGGCTATCGAGCGGCGGACGATAGAAAGGCGTCTCAACGACTTCTTCGTCGGGGAGCGGAATGTCAAATCGGCTGCGAAACTCGCGCAGCTCGCGCTCGTTCAGTTTTTTTTGCTGATGAGTAATGTTTCTGCCTTCGCCCGCCTCGCCCAAGCCGTAACCCTTAACCGTCTTGGCAAGGATGACCGTAGGCGCGCCCTTGTGCTCAACCGCGACTTTGTATGCGGCGTAAACTTTTTTGGGATCGTGGCCGCCGCGCAACAGCTTGCGAATCTCATCGTCGCTCAAGTGATTGACCATTTCCAGCAGCTCGGGATACTTGCCGAAAAAATTCTTGCGGGTGTAGCTGCC
>JAICHC010000256.1 GCA_025922795.1 Candidatus Binatia bacterium
CACGCCATCCACTACAATTCGCCCCGAGCCAAAAAGCCGTTTATCAGAGTGAGCTGCGCCGCCCTGCCTGAGACCCTAATCGAGGCGGAGTTGTTTGGCCATGAAAAAGGCGCCTTCACCGGCGCTCAGGCCCGTAAGAAAGGTCGCTTCGAGCTCGCCGATGGCGGCACGCTATTTCTCGATGAAATCGGAGATCTCAGCTTGGCCACGCAAGTGAAACTCCTGCGCGTTGTGCAGGAGCGTGAGTTCGAGCGCTTGGGCGGCACCACCACGGTTCAGACCAATGTACGGCTGCTGACGGCGACCAACCGGGATCTCGAACAGGCCATCGCCGAGGCGGCCTTTCGCGAGGATCTCTTCTACCGTCTGAATGTCTTCAGCATTTTCGTGCCGCCGCTGCGCGAGCGCAAGGATGATATCCTGTTGTTGGCCGATCATTTTTCGGAGAAGTACGCGGCGGAGCATCACAAGCCGATCAGGCGGATTTCCACTCCGGCGATCGACATGTTGACGAGCTATCACTGGCCCGGCAATGTGCGCGAGTTGGAAAATGCGATCGAGCGCGCGGTATTGGTCTGTGATGGCCAGGTCATTCACGGCTATCACTTGCCGCCGACCCTGCAAACGGCGGAAGCGTCTGGGACGGTCGCGCGCACGTCGCTGGCCGATGCCGTGAATAGCTACGAAAAAGACCTCATTGTCGATGCCTTGAAAACGGCGCGGGGCAATCGCGCCAAAGCGGCCAAACTCCTCAGCACGACTGAGCGCATCATGGGCTACAAAGTGAAGAAGTACGCCATCGAGTGGAGGCGCTTCCGTTAACCGATCGTTTCCGCTTGCAGGCGAGTCCGGCAGGGGCCGGGCGAGCTAGAGCCCATGCCAGGCATCGCTATCGCACCTTACATCAAATTCCAGCGGGGATACTTGGCCTTTTCATCTTGCAAATAGCCGACGATCCAATCCCGCACCGATGCCGCCAGGTAAAACGTGGGTTTGATCAGTTCCGACGCATCGGCAATGAGTCCCTCAGACAGGGCCATTTTCGCCACGCGTGTGCCCGGCAACACGCTGACGCCGATTCTCAGATTCGCCATGGCCGGTCTGATGCTGCGGAGAAAATTCAGCTTTTCGTCTACCGTCTCGCGCGTCTCACCGGGCTCACCGAAGGTGACCGATAAGGTGTAATGCAAATCCTGCTCTTCGCACAGGCGACAGGTGTCCAGCATCGGCTTGACGCGCTCTCCCAAACCGGCGCCGTCGTGTGGATCGCCCCGCATGCCACCCATCAGCACGAGCGCGCATCCAGCCTGCTTCATCAGTCCGATGAGCTCCGCATCACAGCCAAACGGTGCCAGACACGTGTTCCAGTGCGTTTTTACGTCAGCGGCGATGAGGGCGCGACATAGATCCTTAGCATGCGCGAGCGGGACGTTAAATCCGTTGTCAATAAAAAACACTTTGCGCAGTCCGTAGCGCTGTTCCATGTCGCGTACTTCTTGCACCACTTCATCGATGGGCCGAATCACCCGCCACGCATCCCGATCCGCCTGCACATCCGACGCCGAGGTGGGGTAGTAAAATCCGCCCAGCTTCGTCAAAATGCCAATGCCAAAGCCCGCCTGAGCGTATTTGTGCATATCCAATTCGTCCAAGCGAGGCGCACAGGTAAACGCCGAGGCGCAACGGCTGCCGTTAAAAACAATCTCGCCGTTTTGACGATAGACCACGCCGGGCAAATCGTGATAAGACGCGCCCGACTCCAAACAATTCGCCAGTTGCACGACGGTTTCCGCCGCATCTCCCGCCAGTCCCAGATCGGGACCTACGAACTCAAAAATGTCTTTTGGCAAGATGCTGAACGCCGGTCCGCCACACAGGATCGTCGCGTCTGTGATCGAGCGCACCTTGTCCACTACCTCTTTGGAAATGGGCAAGGCCCATTGCGGATCCAGGAAGCTGTGATTGCTGAGGTTGCGAATGGAAATACCGACCAAATCCGGCTGAAACGTCCGCACGGTCTGTTCCACTTCACCCAAATAATCGTCGGCGAACATCAGATCCAGGATTTTCACCTCGTGCCGGGACCCGACAAAAGCGCCGGCAACATAAGCCAACCCGATCGGCAGCGGTTGGGCGACCATCCGACTCATGAGCCGATTGTGCCGATTGGTGGCGATCAGCAAGACGCGCATAATTCCCTCCGTCGTGTCGCAATGGCTGCGACCTCGTTCTTTAAAGTGGGGATGACAAACTTTGCAACAGAGGCGGTTCCCATGCCGTGGCGGCGTCATGTATGGGAATCAACATGGCACCGATGGTAGCGATTGTAGGGGTATCCTCAATGGCAGTCAATACAGCCCATCTCTGCGCCAATCCGGATGTTATCTGGGCATGATCCGTGTTACCCTAACGCAAGCGTTGAGGTTGGTCTCAAGACGCCCACCGAGATGGGCGCGGTGAAATACCTGGCTGGATTTTTGAGTTTATCTTAGGAAAGTACCGCCTTGCACGTTCAGGGTGCTGCGTTAATGGAGGTAAAGACCATGAATCAGCCGTCTACCGTGCCCTCAGATACGCGCTTCGCGTTCAATCCCACGGCCGGCGAATTCCCGTTCACTTGCGAGCTGAGCCTGGCGCCACTCGTGGCGTTCTGGCAACAGCCCAGCGTCGAGCATCACCCCATGCAGGCCGCCCTCAGCACGACCATTCAGCAGGCCTTGCGGAAAGCGCCGGCCTTGTTGGAACCGATCGAGGACCTATCGGTCATTGCGGCACATAAAGATTTGGTGGATGCCATGATGACCGCCGTCTTTCCGCCGGCCACCTGGCACAACACCTATGCGGCGGCGTTGTGTCCCTTCCAGATGCAGAGCTTCTACGCCACGCCATCCTTTGAACGCTTGATGTTGTCAGACGATGGCTACCTCAGTGGACGCATGAACGTCGATGCACAAACCGTCGCCCATGTGCGGCTCCTGCATACGTATGCCTTCGTTCTGTATATGGTCTACGGTATCGAACTCGACTTCGAGTATCCGCTCATTTATACCGCCTCGGATCCCGACACGGGGTTGGATCGCCATTTTCGCATGGACTTTGAAGGCCGCTTCATGCAGGTCAAGACCCTGCAAGACGTCAAGCCCTTGACCGCTGCCGAGCAAAAGCGGCTCATGGCCCACCTGACGGATCCGCAGGTGTTAATGGAGCTCGTCCCGCCTGACCAGTTCATCATTAGTGGCTTTGCTGTGCTCAACACCGTCGAGGTGACGGATCAAGAAGTCCTCTCCTCTCTCAAGCGCGATCTGATTGAGAAAGAATCGATCGTGTCGAACGAGCGCTTCAACAGCTTGCAAGCCAAATTGTGCACGCTGTTTCGCAAACCGAATTTGCTCTTAGGGCTGGCCGCTATACAAGGCGATCAAGTCTTGTTGCTCAACTACGGCTCCAACATTGAATATGGTTGAATTGGCGGCGATTCGGCGCAGTATAGCGTCGACGATTTTGCCTGCTCCATCTTCGAGAAAGCCGTCATGCAGGGCGAACTGGTGATTGTCGAAGATCTGAGCACCTATCCGAACCGCTCGGCCATTGAAGAACAAATCCTCGAAAAAGGCGTGCGCAACATGGTCGTGGCGCCGCTCTACTACCAGGACGACCTGATCGGCATCCTCGAACTCGGCTCGGCCATTCCGGGCGACTTACATGCCCTCAACACGATGAAATTGCGCGAAGTGTTACCGCTGTTCTCCATGGCGATCAAACGCAGCACAGGAGAACTCAACACGCGCCTTCAGGCCATCATCAAAGAGCAGTGCACGGCCATTCATCCCGCCGTGGAATGGCGCTTTCGCCAGGCCGCGATCAACTGGGCGGAACACCGCAAACACGGCGTCATCACCGAGATGGAACCGATCGTATTCGACGATGTTTACCCACTTTACGGCGTCTCGGACATCCGCGGCTCATCCCACCTCCGCAACGCCACGATTCAGGCCGATTTGATGGAACATCTCAGCTTGGCCAAAGACATTTTACAGATCGGCTATGGGTGCAAGCCGCTCCCGATTCTCGACGAGTTGGCCTATCACGTGAGCAAACTGATCAACCATCTCGACACGGGTCTGGCGTCCGGCGACGAGATCAGCATCATCGACTTTCTGCACCGCGACGTGCAACCCTTGTTCGCGCATCTGCGTCAGTTGGCGCCCGAAGTCGAGGAAAAAGTCCAGGCCTACGAAGCGGCGATCGATCCCCGGATCGGCACCATTTACCGGCGGCGCAAGGACTTTGAGGAAAGTGTCACGCAGATCAATGAGGTGATCTCCGCCTATATTGATGCGGAGCAGGAAAAAGCCCAGGCGATGTTTCCGCATTATTTTGAAAAGCATAAGAGCGATGGCGTTGAATACGGCATCTACATCGGGGCCTCGATGATGGAAGACGGCCAGTTCGATCCCCTCTATTTGTACAACCTGCGCCTATGGCAATTGATCGTCATGTGTGGCGTGGTGCGCCAATCCGAAGCCGTCAAAGCCCAGTTAAAAGTACCGCTGGAGATGGCCCATCTGATCTTGCTGCAGGACCAGCCGTTGGCCGTGCGCTTCCGTGTCGATGAAAAGCGTTTCGATATTGATGGCGCCTACAACATGCGCTACGAGATCGTGAAAAAGCGCATTGACAAAGCCGTCATCAAAGGCACGAGTGAACGCTTGACGCAACCCGGCAAAATCGCCATCGTCTATTCGCAGGCCAAGGAGGCGGTCGAGTACCGCGAATACCTCGACTATCTGCGCGCCTCAGGCTATCTGACGGACGAGATTGAGGAGGTGAATCTGGAAGATCTCGATGGCGCTCAGGGGCTGCGGGCCCTGCGGGTCACCGTCGATCTTCGAGACACACAGCCGGAGCAGCTGCCCGCGCTGGACGGAATGACGGATGTGGCGGAAATTGTCCGTGGGTCATGAATATAAAAACGTTAGGATATCGCAATATCGCCGGGATTTTCCGGGAACGACGATCGAGATGATGTCTTTTGAGATCGATTGAACGCACCGTTGTTCGGACGGTATATGGTTCTGTGCAGTTTTTAACGATACGCTCTCATTTCATCGACGCGACCCTATGAGAATCCGTCTCACATCGTCCGCCGACCAAGCCGCCGACCTCGTCGCGCAAGAGATCCTAACGCAACTGCGAGCCAAGCCCAATCTCGTCCTGGGTTTGGCCACCGGTTCAACGCCGATTGGCGTGTACAAGCGGCTCGTGGAAGCGTACCAGACA
>JAICHC010000257.1 GCA_025922795.1 Candidatus Binatia bacterium
CGCTCTTGTGAGCTGCCGGCCGGCTAGTCGAGGATATCGCCCGTGTATTATTAAGGAGTTCATAAGTATCTAGACAACAGGGTATGTTGGACACGAAGGGACGACTCGTTCCAAGCCCAGGCAAAGCGTCTGGGCGTCATCGGCCACCACCCGAGCCACGCCCCGAGTGCTTAATTTTGGGCGTCGGTGCGAAAGCGTCCTTTGAGTCCTAGTGCCTGCGCTTTCCACGACTCGCCCCTTCGTCCCATTATGTCTACTAACTAACGAACTCCTTAGTATCTCTCGCCAAAAGTTTAATGCAGTCCATACTCGTGATAGGATTCGTGCCGATGGCCAGCGAAGTGACCGTAAGAATTGTACGGAAAGTTGCAGAGCTTGCGCGCGAACAATGGGACGCTTTGGCAGATGGCGCAACGCCGTTCATGAAGTGGGATTGGCTCGACAGCCTGGAGCAAGCGGGCTGCGTCAGTGAGCAAACCGGCTGGTTGCCGCACCACGTGGTCGCTGAAAAAGCCGGCCAACTCGTCGCTGCCTGTCCGATGTACTTGAAGCTTCATAGCATGGGAGAGTTTGTTTTCGATTATGAATGGGCCGACGCCGCTCAGCGGGTGGGAATTCAATACTACCCCAAGATGCTGGTCGGCATTCCTTTCACACCCGTCACCGGCCGTCGTTTTCTCACTGCTGCCGGCGAGGAGCGCGCGCCGCTGGTTCGGCTGCTTGGGCAAGCGCTGGTTAAGGTCGCCAAGGACAATAAGATCTCATCGGTGCACGTTAATTTTTGTCTGGCCGACGAGCTCGAGGCGCTCGAACAAATCGGTTTTTTCCCGCGCGTGGGAATTCAGTTTCACTGGCAAAACCGCAGCTTTAGTTCCTTCGACGACTATCTCGGCAGCTTTCGCAGCGACCGGCGCAACAAGATCAAGCGCGAGCGGCGCGAGATGGAGCAGCGCGGGATCACGATTCGCGCTTATGAAGGCGAGGAGTTGACGCCGAAGCATCTGCGCACCATGTTCCGTTTGTACAAGGACCATGTCGATCGGCTGTATTATGGCCGGCAGTATTTGTCACAGCGCTTTTTTGACGAGCTGCAAAGACGCTTCGCGGGCAATCTCTGTCTCATGCTCGCCGAACGCGGCGGCAAGATCATCGCCGGCACGTTCAATGTGCGCGATGACACCGCCATGTATGGCCGCTACTGGGGTGCGTTCGAGGAGCATCCGTTTCTGCATTTCAACGTTTGTTATTATTCCGCCATCGAGCATTCGATTTGCATGGGTCTGTCGCGCTTTGAAGCCGGCGCGGGCGGCAGCTTCAAGCAGCTGCGCGGTCTGGACCCGCAGCACACCACCAGTGTGCACTACTTCGTCGACGGCAACTTACGCCGGGCGGTCGAGCGGTTCCTCCATCACGAGCGCGAAATGATTCGGCGCAAGCGCGATATGCTCCTCGAAAACAGCCAGATCAAGCCCGAGCATCAAGAACCTTGAGCCTGATGAAAAAGGCCCACCAGCTTCGGAGAACTGAAATGCTTTTTCGGTTTGACGGCACGGGAATCAGCTCACTTTCTTGACACAAACGCCGCTTTCCAATAACGTCGGCGCGGAGTGGGGCCGTGAAATCATCCTGGAAAAATATCGCCGAGCCGGTTCTTTTTTTCGTCGCACTCTTGGTGCTCTGGGAAATTCTCGTCGAAGTGATCAAGGTTCCGGCTTTCATCTTGCCGCCGCCGCACGATCTCTGGACCGCGTTTTTCAAAAAATTGCCGATCCTCGGCAACCACGCTTTGATTACCTTCATCGAAGCTTTCGGCGGCTTCGCTCTGTCGCTGGTGTTGGGCGTGGGCTTCGCCATCGCTGTCGTTTATTCGCGTCACTTGCAGAACACGGTCTACCCGCTGATCGTGATTCTCTACGCCATGCCCAAGAGCGCGTTCGCGCCGCTGATGGTGATCTGGGTCGGTTACGGTTTGATGTCCAAGATCGCCATAGCGTTCCTCGTGGCCTTTTTCCCCATCGTGGTGAACACGGTCGTCGGCTTGAAGGAAGTCGAGCCGGAGCTGCTGGATTTGGCGCGCGTCAACCGCGCCTCGGCGTTGGACGTGTTCAAGAAGATTCGCCTGCCCAATTCGTTGCCCTACATGTTCGCCGGCATCAAAGTCGCGATCGTGCTGTCGGTCACCGGCGCCATCGTGGCCGAGTTCGTCGCCGCCAACGAGGGGCTCGGTTATCTGGTCCTGCAAGCCAATTACAGCTTGGACACGGCTTTCGCCCTGGTGATACTGCTAATTTTGGCGGTGCTGTCGCTCGGGTTATTCGGGCTGGCGGAGTTGATTCAAAAAAAGTTGGCGCCCTGGAGCGCCGCTGTGCGCGAAGTCGAGGGTTCTTTTTGATGACTCATTAAGTGGAGGGTGCCATGAGATCGGCCTACAAGTTTCGCTTCAGCTCAATCAGCGCAGTCAGTTTCGCGTTCTTCTGGCTCGGCCTGCTAGTTCAGGTCCAAGCCGCGGAAATGATGCCGGCCACCATTCGCATGGATTTTATTATCGGTGGCAAGCACGCGCCCTGGTTTGTGGCGTTGGAAAAGGGTTTCTATGCGAAGCGCGGTTTAAACGTGACGATTCAATCGAGCACGGGCTCGGCGGACACGGTGCGAACGATCGGCGCCGGCGGCGCCGACTTCGGTTTTGCCGATATCTCGACCACGATCGTGGCACGCTCGCGGGGAACGCCGATTCAGACGGTGGCGCAGTTCGGCTACGTTCCCGCGACCATCATGTGGCGCGAAGATACCAACATCAAACAATTGAAGGACCTGGAAGGAAAAACCTATGCAATCAGTCCCGGGCAGGCGCAATGGTATTTGATGCCGGCGTATTGCCGGATCAACAAGGTCAACTACAAAGCCATTCGCATTCAGGAGACGGCGGCGCCGCTTCAACCCGCGGCACTGGCGACGAAGAAGGCGGACTTTATCGTTATGTACCGAGGCTCGAACGATGAGATCGCGGAATTGGCGGCAAGGAAGGTAGGAGTTAAGGTCAATCGAATTTTCATGAAAGACACCGGCCTCGATATTTACGGGACTGGCCTCGTCGTGAAAGAGGATGACGCGAAGAAGCGCCCGGAATTCGTGCGCGCCTACGTCGAGGCGACTTTGGAAGGGTTGCGCTATGCGCGCGATAACCAAGAGGAGGCGCTCAAGATTTTGCTCAAACACAAGCCGGAGCTGGACCCGTACTTGGTGACTGTGCAACTGAAGAACGCTCTCACTGAGGTCTTTCTCCCGCCGGAATCCATTCAGTCGGGTTTAGGTTACATGCGGCCTGAGATCACGGAAAAAACCGTAAAGATCGTCAACGAGTTTTTCGATATCGGCCGGAAAGTGACGGCGAAAGAAGCATTCACTAACCAGTTCATCAAGCGGTAAACGGTATTCATTCGCTAAGGTTTCCAAGTGCCGCCGTTGATCGCCGTCGAGGAAGTCTCCAGAGTTTTTGCCGGCGGTGTCAGGACCGTTACGGCGCTGGAAAGGGTCTCTTTCGAGATCGAGGCTGGAAACTTCGTGTCCATCGTCGGGCCGAGCGGCTGCGGCAAGAGCACGCTGCTCAAAATTATCTCCGGCCTCCTCCCTGCCTCTTTCGGACAAATCCAGGTCAATGGCAAGCGGGTCGATCAGCCGCTGGAGAACGTCGGTATGGTGTTCCAATCGCCGGTGTTACTCAAGTGGCGCTCGGTACTTGACAACATCCTGCTGCCCGTCGAATTCGCCAAGCTCGATGCGGCGAGCCATCTCCAAAAAGCTCAGGCGCTGGTCAATCTCGTCGGTTTGGAAGGTTTCGAGGAAATGTATCCGCATGAGCTTTCCGGCGGGATGCAGCAGCGCGCCTCGCTCTGCCGCGCCTTGGTCACCGACCCACAACTGCTGTTGATGGACGAACCGTTCGGCGCGCTCGACGCGATGACACGCGATGAGTTGGACCTGGAGCTCTTGCGCATCTGGGAAGAGCGCAAGAAAACCGTACTGTTCGTCACCCACAGCATTCAAGAAGCGGTGTTTCTTTCCGATCTCGTGTTCGTCATGTCCGCGCGGCCAGGCCGGCTTTTGGAAAAAATCGCCGTCGACTTGCCGCGCCCGCGCACTCTGGAGATGATGAGCGCGGCGGATTTCGGCGAATACACCTTGCGAATTCGCGCCTTGCTCGCCGATAGCAGCGGCAGTTCGGTTTCGAGCGGCGGATCGACAATGTGAAATTGGCGCGGCAGTCGGCTATAATAGGCCGAAATCCAAACCGGCTCCCCTCATACCGTAACGTCGCAAATGGCTCCAGGACTGACCTATGCAAAGGCCGGCGTCAGCATCGCAGCTGGTGAGGAGTTGGTGCGCCGCATTGCCCCGGTTGCGAGACGAACCCGAATTCCCGGGGTGCTCGCCGGTGTCGGCGGCTTCAGCGCCCTGTTCGATTTGAAACGCCGCGGCTATCGACACCCCATTTTAGTTTCATCCACCGACGGCGTCGGTACGAAACTTAAGGTTGCTTTTTTGACGGGCGTTCACAATACTGTCGGTATCGACCTCGTCGCCATGAGCGTCAACGATATCCTGACTCAAGGCGCCGAGCCGCTTTTTTTCCTGGACTACTTTGCGTGCGGGAAACTCGACATCAAAATCGCCGAAGCCGTGGTGCGCGGTATCGCGACCGGCTGCCGCCAGGCGGGTTGCGTATTGATCGGCGGCGAGACCGCCGAACATCCCGGTGATTTTGCCAGGGGCGAGTACGATCTGGCCGGGTTTGTCGTCGGCGTTTTGGAAAAAGAGAAAATGATCGATCCTGCGGCGATCGTGCCGGGCGATGTCCTGGTCGGCCTTCCGTCCAGCGGGCTGCACAGCAATGGCTATTCACTCGCACGCAAGGTTCTGCTGGAGAAGGGCCGGTTGAAAATCCACCAAAGGATTCCAGAGTTGAAACGGTCGCTCGGCGAAGAATTGCTACAACCGACGCGCATCTATGCCAAAATTATTCTCCCGCTGTTCGCTCGCTTTGCAGTCAAAGGCGTGGCGCACATCACCGGGGGCGGGATCATCGGCAATCTGCCGCGGGTGTTACCCAAAGGCTGTCGCGCCGTGATCGAGCGCGGCAGCTGGCCGGTGCCGCCGGTTTTCGATCTGATTCAAAAGATCGGCCGCATTGGTCAAGGTGAAATGGACCGCACGTTCAATAACGGTTTGGGTTTGATTCTGGTGGTCGGCCGCAAGTGCGCCGACAGCGTGCGCCGAA
>JAICHC010000258.1 GCA_025922795.1 Candidatus Binatia bacterium
AAATCGCGCCGCGGCCGGAAGACTACATCATTCCCAAGTACCGCTGGAGCACGTTTCACGGGACTTACTTCGACCTGGCGCTTCGCTCGCGCGGGATCGATACGCTCATCATCTCCGGCGGCGCTGTCGATGTCGGCGTCGCTTCCACCGTATATTCCGCCCGCGACCGCGACTACAATGTCATCATTGTCCGTGACGCGTGCAACAATTCCCATGAAGATTCCATGGCGGCGTTCATGAACACAGTGTTTCCGCGGATGGCCCGGATCAGAACCACAGATCAAGTTATTGAGATGATACGCAAGGGAGCAAAATAGCGGCCTCCGGTGCTAATTTGCCATCCTCAGGCAATCTCGGCGGGCGAGGCGGGAATCCACTGCTAGGGCAAACCCGGAGCGAAGGCGCGCACTCACATTTGAACGTTGATGGCAGGACTGGAAACCACCGGTTCTTCCCTGCTAGCATTTAATCGGCGGGCTGCTTCATGACACATCAAAATCTCAAAACCCTGGCTTGTTTGTTGGTTTTGCTCCTTGGCTGGTCCATATTGCAAGCTCAAACCGCACCCGAACCTGAAAAGGAAAAGATCGAAACTCTCATTAGCCGGGTGAGCAATCTGAAGGACGCAAAATTTATCCGCAACGGCACGGAATACAATGTCGGCACAGCGGTCCGTTTCCTGCGCGGGAAGTGGAAGGCCAACGACAGTGACGTGAAAACAGCCCGCGACTTTATCGATAGAGTTGCGAGCGCTTCAGGCACATCGGGTAAACCGTATAACATCCGCTTCAAAGACGGCCAGGAAATTCCCAGCCGCGACTTTCTTCTCACCGAGCTCAAAAAGCTCGAAACATGAGCGATTCCATCCCTTCCATCGCTCCCGAATTTTAGCCGGCTAAGTGCCTTGTTTTCAGCAATAGGATATCATTGTGCCCACGATCTCAGCCAATCCGCGGATCGCTTCTTCGGGAGGCAAAACTGACATGCCCGTCGTCGTGAGAACCACACTCCTTTTAGTGGCATCCAACGTGTTCATGACTTTTGCGTGGTACGCGCATCTAAAAAATCTCAACGATCGCAAATGGTACATTGCCGCTTTCGCAAGTTGGGGTATCGCGCTCTTTGAGTACCTGCTGCAAGTGCCCGCCAACCGCATCGGCCACGCGGAACTGAGCATCTCACAGCTAAAAATTATGCAGGAGGTGATTACGCTCTCGGTCTTCGCGCCGTTTGCCGTGATCTACATGAACGAACCACTGAAGCTCGACTATCTTTGGGCGGGATTGTGCTTGCTCGCGGCGGTGTACTTCATGTTTCGCTCATAGCGATTGGACTAAGGGGGTGTGTGCAGCGATGGCGCAGACCCAATTGAACAGCAATCCAGCTAAGCCTTCTGGCTCTCCAAATACCTCTCGGCGTCGATGGCGGCCATGCAACCGGTGCCCGCGGCGGTGACCGCTTGGCGGTAAACGTGGTCTTGCACGTCGCCGCAGGCAAATATACCCGGGATATTGGTCTTCGTGCCTTCGCGCGTGATGATGTACCCATTGGCATCCATATCCAACTGACCGACGAAAAGCTTTGAATTGGGCTCATGGCCGATCGCGATAAAGAGCCCATCGCTTCTGAAGTCTTCGCTCCTGCCGGTCTTGACGTTTTTGAGCCGTACGCCGGTCACTCCGCCCGCCTTGGCATCGCCGTAGACTTCATCGACGATGGTATCCCAGATAAAAAAGATTTTCGGGCTTTTCTCCGCCCGCTCTTGCATGATTTTCGAAGCACGCAGTTTATCGCGCCGGTGAACCACCGTCACTTTGCTGGCGAATTTTGTCAGAAACGTCGCTTCCTCCATCGCCGTATCACCGCCGCCAACCACAACCAGCTCTTTGTCCCTGAAGAAAAACCCGTCGCAGGTGGCGCACGCCGATACGCCGTGGCCCATCAGTCTCATTTCCGATCCCAGCCCTAAAAGCTTAGCCGTCGCTCCGGTGGCGACAATCACGGCATCGGAGAAGTAGGTTTCTTTGCCCACAACGACTTGAAACGGGCGCTCTTGGAGTTTTACCGATGTGACTTCGCCAAATAGTGTTTCCGTGCCAAAACGAACGGCCTGCTTTTTAAATTCATTCATCAGGTCCGGTCCCAGGATGCCGCTCGGGAAACCGGGGTAGTTCTCCACGTCGGTCGTGATGGTCAGCTGGCCGCCCGGCTGAGAGCCTTCGATGACGAGCGGGTTGAGATTGGCCCGGGCCGCATATATCGCAGCAGTTAGACCCGCCGCGCCCGAGCCGAGAATAATCACATGATAGCGACTTTTCTTATCCATGTGGTTTCTGTAACATAAAAAAAATTACCCAGAAAGTAAGCCTGCACATGGCCGACCAGTGAGCTCGGTTGGTGAGTTTCGCGACAAAGTGATGTGCATGCCGGCCCGTGAAGAATCGCGGCCGGTCGAGCCCAAACGAAGGCAGGTTATTCATGGCCGGATTCAGTCATTTGGATGAGCAGGGACGGGCACGGATGGTCGACGTAAGCGCTAAAGACGTGACCAGTAGAATCGCGGTGGCGCGCGCTACGATCCACATGCGTACGGAAACCCTCGCGCTGATATTGGACAATAAAATCGCCAAAGGCGATGTTTTTTCGGTGGCCCGCGTCGCTGGAATCCTGGCAGCAAAGAGGACCTCCGAGCTCATCCCCATGTGTCATCCGCTTAACATCACATCGGTGGAAATCGAGCTGACGGCGCAACACAATCCCGCCCGCATCGACATCGAAGCTCGGGTCCGGGTAAGCGGCAAGACGGGCGTGGAAATGGAAGCGATGACCGCGGTGGCGGTAGCCGGCTTGACCATTTACGACATGTGCAAAGCGGTCGATCGTGAAATGACGATCGGTGAAATTCGCCTGGTAAAAAAAAGCGGCGGCAAAAGCGGCACGTTTATCAGAAACGGATGATTTTATTGCGGAGTTTTGATTTTGCGCCCGAGATGGTTTGAGCCTTGCCTGGACAAAATTGACATTCCCGGTTTTTCCAAGTTGGCCCTGCGGTCTCATGCCACGAGTTGATCTAAAAAAGGATCGAGAGCTGCCGGTCCTGCGCGGCCACCCTTGGATCTTTTCGGGCGCCATCGAACGGAGTCACGGCAACGAACAAGTCGGACTCGCCGACGTTTTTGACTCCAAAGGGAACTGGCTTGCCCGCGGTCTTTACAACCCAAAATCGCAAATACGCGTTCGAGTGCTCACATGGCAAAACGAGCCGATTGACGGCGATTTCTTCGCCCGCCGACTGCGCCACGCTTACGCTTTTAGACAGCGCCATCTGTCCAGCGCGACCTCGGCCTACCGGATCGTCAACGGCGAGGGCGATTTTTTGCCTGGATTGATTGTCGATCGCTACGGCGGCTTTCTCGTCTGCCAATTCTTCTCCTCCGGCATGGCCGTTTTTCGAAACGTGATCTTAGAGGCGTTGCACGGCATCGATGCGATCGAAGGAATCTTCGAGCGCAGCGAGGGACGAGTCGGAGACGAGGAGGGACTCCCTCCCTCGGTCGGCGTCGTCGGCGGCAAAACGCCGCCGGCGGCCATTGAAGTCATGGAAAACGGCAACAAATTCCTGGTTGATGTAAGGCACGGCCAAAAAACCGGCTTTTTTTTGGACCAGCGCGACAATCGCGCGTTTTTAAGCTCCCTCGCGCGCGACCGTTCGGTCCTCAATTGCTTCGCTTATAGCGGAGCGTTCTCGGTGTACGCTTTCGCCGGCGGTGCCAAGGAGGTCGTCACCTTCGACTCCTCCCAAGCGGCGCTGGAGCTTGCCGAGCGTAATCTCGAGCTCAACGGTTTTGCCGGCGCTGGCGGAGAGCTGCTCAAAGGCGATGCCTTTGCGTATCTCAAGGAAATCGACCGAAAATTCGATCTGATCGTCCTGGATCCGCCTTCCTTGGCGCCTAAGAGAAGCGACGTGGACGCCGCGTCGGGCGGCTACAAATTTCTCAACCTACACGCTCTCAAGCACCTGAACCCCGGCGGCTTGCTTTTCAGTTTTTCCTGCTCGCAGCATCTTTCCACCGACCTATTCCAGAAGATCGTGTTCGGTGCCGCGGTTGATGCGCGGCGCAAGATCGCCGTCATCAAACGACTGGGCCAACCGATTGATCACCCTATCAGCCTGCACCATCCGGAAGGTGAATATCTGAAGGGCCTTGCGCTGCGCGCGTTGGACTAACCGGCGCTCACTGTGGTAGATCCTTCGCCTACCTGAATCGGCGGCTTAACGCGATCAACGTCGCGCATCGTGAGGGCGCATGGCTTCATACCAGACCATAAAAGATTGGCCCGAGGAAGATCGTCCTAGGGAAAAGCTGCTTTCCAAGGGTGCACACGCATTGAGCGAGGCAGAACTGCTCGCGATCATTTTGCGCAACGGCAACGCCAGTACCGGACAAAGCGCCGTCGATCACGCCCGTATCCTGTTAAATCAATTCGGCGGACTGAAAGGCATCGAAGATGCCTCGGCAAGCGAGCTCGCCACCGTGAAAGGCATCGGCTCCGCCAAAATCGCCCAAATCAAGGCATGCCTGGAGATCGCCCGGCGTAGCGCCGGTGTGAAATGGGAAACCGGCCAGCCGCTGCGCTCCTCGGAAGATGTTTACCATCACTTTCGTGAGAATCTCGGCAGAGAAAGACGCGAACTCTTCTATGTCGTGTTGCTCAACAACAAGAACCGCAAGATCCGTGAAGTAAAAATATCGGAAGGCTCGCTTACCGCGTCACTGGTCCATCCGCGCGAGGTTTACAATCCAGTGATCCGCGACTCGGCCGCCGCGGTGATTTTCGTACACAACCATCCCAGCGGCGACCCGGCGCCGAGCCCTGAGGACGTCGACATCACGCGCCGGCTCAAAGAAGTCGGCGATGTGATGGGCGTGCGCGTGCTCGACCATGTGGTGATCGGTCACGATCGGTTTTTTAGCTTCAACGACAAAGGCATGCTTTAGCACTGCTGGAGTCGACAAACGCGCGCGCCTCCTTCGTGAAAAAACCTCTATCCGCTCAAACTTTTATTGACTTCGCCAGCGCCGACGTTTATCCTTCGGCGGTAACGCTATTCCGGATTTGTACCTTTATCCATTTCAATCATGAGCGCACTCGAGTTCGGTCGAACCAAGAAACGCTTTGTTCCGGGCCGCGGCTTTTTTTTAATTTTGCTCGTTGCCGTGTTCGTCGGCGGCAGTATTTGGTTGCTGCCCCGCTT
>JAICHC010000259.1 GCA_025922795.1 Candidatus Binatia bacterium
CTACGGCGAACTCGTCCCTGGAAAAGTCGCGACCTACTACCGCGACGGCAAAAAGATCCACTCGTTTAAGGAAGGCCGCTGGAGTCTTTCGCTGCGGGCCGAATTCATGAAGAAAGACGGCTTCGATATTCAGGTCTTGATTCCCGACAACCGCCCGTTGATTTACGAATGCGACGCCGAGCTGGGTCGGCAGCTCGCGCGGGCCTACAACGATACTGTTGCCGAGGACATTCACGGCGATGACCGGTTTATCGGCGTTGCATGGATCTACCTGCCGGACATCGAGGAGTCGATCAAGGAACTTCGCCGCGCCGTGAAGCAACTTGGCCTCAAGGCGGTCAAGTTCAACGGCGGCTGGGGCGACGGTGATCTCGACAATGAAGTGCTGTTTCCGCTCTACGAAGAAATCGCCGATCTCGATATTCCGATTCTGCTCCATCCCGCGGCGCGCGTGTTTGAATTACAGCATAGTCACCCGTGGCTGGTCGGCGCCGAGCGCTACCAGGGTTTTCAACATTTTCCAACGGCTTTGGGTTTTCCCTTGACCTACATGGTCAGCGCGGCGCGTTTGATCTTCAGCGGCACTTTGGATCGTTTCCCGACGTTGAAATTCGGCTTCTTCGAAGGCGGCATCGGCTGGGTGCCCTGGATCATGGCGACCCTCAACGCCCACACGCCCGGCGAGGCGGGCATCTCGGTCGCGGTGCAGCAGTTCTTCGAGGGCAAGAAGGGGATCAAGAAACCGCCAAGCGAATACTTCAATCAATTCTACATCGCCGCTGTGTCCTGGGAGTCCTATCTCGCCGACACGGTCAACGGCTGGCACAATCATAACATCATCATCGGCAGCGACTTCGATCACGGCGATGCCGTCGCCACCTGGCCGCGCACCGTGGACGTGATTAAGCGAATGAAAAATTTATCCGAAGTGGACAAAGAAAAAGTGCTCGGCGGCAACGCGATTAGAATGTTCGGGTTGAATTGACCTCATCCTCCATTGACTGGCTTTAGACTCTGGCCTCGACCTGCCGGAAGGCAAGCTGGGACTACTGCCGATCTCGGAGGTCACATTCTCCTCCCGCTTGACGAGATGCCCCTGCAACTCCCGCTGCGTCGGTTGTTTGACAACCTTGGGTGCATTGGATAAGTTTTTTTGCATAAAATTTTTCATACATTTGCTAGGAGGCCGAAATGGCGAAGGATCTGAGGACGTTTATTGCGGAATGCGAGCGCCAGCTGCCGGGCGAGGTGATCCACATCACCAAAGAGGTAAATCCGGCCAATTACGATGTCACGGCGATCATTAAACAGCTCGGGGCGCAGAAGAAGTTTCCCGTCATTATCTTTGACCGACCGTTAAATTTGAACGGCAAAGTGGGTCCGATCAAGCTGACGATGAACTGCGAGATCTCGCAAGGAAAAACTCAAATCGCGCTGGGCTTGCCGCGTAACGCGACCCGGCCGCAAATGGCCGAAAAATGTCTCGAGATGGAAGAGCACCGTGTTCCGCCGACGATCATCAGCAAGAAAGACGCTCCGGTCAAGGAAAACCTCATGGTCGGCAAAAACGTGGATCTTTACGAAATCCCCATCATGCGCCATCACGAAATGGATGGCGGCCCCTATATCGTTCTGTCGACGGTCACCAAAGATAGAAAAAGCGGCATCTACAATTGCTCCTACCATCGCATGGAGGTGAAATCGAAGAATACCACCGCGCTCTACGCGTCGCCTCGCCACCTGTGGAAGATTTTCAAGGACTATGAGGAAAACAATTTGGAGATGCCGGTGGCCACGGTGCTCGGCCATCATCCCGCGTACCACATGGGAGCGTGCTACAGCGGTCCGTTCGAAGTGAGCGAATACGATGTCATCGGCGGCTATCTCGGTGAACCTCTGCGTTTGGTCGCTTCCGAGACGTTCGGCGACGAGTTGCTCATCCCGGCCGACGCTGAAATCGTCATCGAAGGCGTGCTCAAACCGGGAGGGCGGGTGGTCGAAGGACCATTTGGCGAGGCGCCGGGCTACCTCGGGCCGCAGCGCTATACCACATGCGTTGAGTATGAAGTACGCGCCATCAACTACCGCAACGGCGCCATGTATCAGTCGGTCATCACGCCTGAGGGCGATAAACCTTGGATGGATCTGCCGCGCGAAGGAGCTTATCTACGCCGTTGCCGCGAAGCGGTTCCGGGTGTGACGGCGGTGTGCAAGCAAGGCCGCCACGCGCACTACAACGTTTTTATCTCGATGAAAAAGATGTCGGAAGGGGATCCCGGCCGCGCCGCCGCGGCTGCTTTGACCTTCGATCACACCAAGAACGTTTTTGTTTTCGACGACGACATCGATGTGTTCAATCCGACGGATATTCTGTGGGCGATCGCGACCCGGGTGCAGCCGCATCGCCAGGTGTCGATCCTCCAGCCGTTGTTCCGCGGTAATTTCCTCGACCCCTCACTGGTCGATGAAATCAAGACATCGGGAATGATCGTCGACGCCACCAAGCCGCTCGATCGGCCGTTTTCGCCGGTCTCGAAGTGTCCGGACGATGCGATGGCGCGGATCAAACTCGAAGAGTACGTCCCCGGCGAGGTTTTGCAACATATTCCGATGGATCGGACGACGTACTGGGCTTAACGATTTTAATACGAATTAGGCATCGGGAGGAACGATGGGCCAAGCTGTAGAGGTAACCTGTCCAAGCTGCAAGAAGGTTTTTGTTGTCAATCCACACATGCTCGGGTCGGGGATGAATTTTCATTGTCCATTCTGCGATCTCTATTTTCCGGAAAAGGACAGCCCGAAAATCCGCAAATAGCCTAAACCAAAGGCCACGGCGGAAACTTGTGCCATGGCCTTGTCTGATCTTAGTTTCAGCCATGAGTGTGAAGCAAACGTATTCGATTGCGGGCACGAGCGCCCATAGAGTCGACGGCGTCGAGAAGGTCACGGGCAAAGCCGTCTATACGAGCGATATTCAGCTTCCCGGCATGGCGCACGCGCGCATCCTGCGCAGCCCGGTCGCTCACGCCAAGCTCGTCAATATCGATGCTTCCAGGGCCAAGGCGCTTCCGGGAGTGATCGCGACGTTAACCCGTGAGGACATCCAAGGGTTCAATTACAAGTACGGCGCGACTTACAAGGATCAATCGATCGTCGCTGTCGACAAGGTGCGCTACGTCGGTGATCCGGTCGCGGCGGTGCTTGCCGATGACGCGGCAACCGCAGAGCAGGCGCTCGAGCTGATCGAAGTCGAATATGATGAGCTGCCGAAAATCACTAATCTTGAAGACGCTACGGCCGCAGGCGCCGCGTTGGTGCACGACGCCGGCGTGGCGCGCGCCGAGCTGCGCGGTTCGGTCTATGGCGCGCCTGAACGATTCAACGGGACCAACATCTGCTACTACCTGACATTTGGCCGAGAGAGCGTCGAAAAGGGCTTCACCAAAGCGGATCACGTCTTCGAAGATACTTTTCGATTTCAGAAGGTGCAGCATTATTCCCTGGAAGCGCACAATAACGTCGCCTACTATGACGGCGAGAAACTCACGGTATGGGCATCGTGCCAGGATCCGTTCACGTTACGCGATCATCTGTCGGGCATTTTCAAGCTACCGCTAAGCCGTGTGCGCGTTATCGTGCCCTACGTCGGCGGCGGCTACGGCGGAAAGCTCTACGTCAAGGCCGAGCCGATTTCAGCGGCGCTCTCGTGGATGACGCGCCGGCCAGTGAAGCTAGAGCTATCGATCAATGAAAGTTTCAAGACCATCACGCGTCATCCTGCGCGCGTCACGGTCAAAACCGGAGTAACGAAGGACGGTAAGCTGATCGCCCGGGATTGCCAGGTCTACATGGACACTGGAGCCTATGCCGATGCGGGCCCGCGGGTGACTCAAAAGGCGGCCTATCGGGCTCTCGGCCCCTATCGAATTCCCTACGCTAAAGTCGAAGCGTATGGTGTTTATACGAACACCGTACCGGCCGGCGCTTTTCGCGGCTTCGGCGCTCTGCAAGTCACCTGGGCCTACGAGTCGCAGATGGACATGATCGCCGAACGGCTCGGCCTCGATCCACTGGAATTTCGTTTACGAAACCTGCTCAAGAAGGGCGATATTTACACTGCCGGTGACACGCCGGTGGACTGCGATTTAGCGGAAGGTTTGCTGAAAGTCGCCGATGCGATCCGTTGGCGCGAAAAAAACTCGCTGCCGAATCGCGCCAAGGGCATCAGCTGCTGTATTAAAGACGCCGGAGGCACTTACAAAGTCGCCGGGGCCACCGTGAAGATGTCGTCCGACGGTAGCGCGGTATTACTTACCGGAACGGTGGAAATAGGACAGGGACCGCGGACTGCGTTGAGCCAGGTGGTCGCCGAGGAGCTTTCATTGCCCCTTGAGCAGATCACCGTCGCGCAACTCGATACCGATGTCACGCCCTACGATATCTCCACCAGCGCGAGCAGCTCCATGGTCGTCATGGGAACGGCGGTCTTGCGCGCGGCACAGGATGTCCGAAAACAACTGCTGCAATGCGCTTCCAAAGTGCTCAAGCAAAAGGTCGAAAATTTAACCTTACACAACGGTCATGTCATGTTCGGTGAGCGGCCGGCTATTTCATTCAGTAAAGTGATCGTCGATTTTTTCGGCAGTAAGGCCGGAGAAATCATCGGCAAAGGACTCTACAAAGACAAGCGCAATCCCAAGGCCGTGTTGGGTTCGTCGACGACGTTCTGGGAGGTGGGCTGGGGCGGCGTTGAAGTCGAGGTCGACCCGGACACCGGGGTCATTCACGTGCTCAACTACGTCTCGGCGTGTGATGCCGGCAAAGCCATTAACCCCGAGCAATGTATCGGCCAGGACGAGGGCGCGGTGCTCTTCGGCATCGGCCACACCTTGATGGAGGAGATGGTTTACGAAGACGGCCAACTGCTCAACGGCAACCTGGTCGATTATCGCGTGCCGCGCTTCGCCGACCTGCCCGCCAAGCTCGACACGATTCTTATCGAAAACGGCAATGGTCCGGGTCCGTTCGGCTCGAAGGGGATCGGCGAAGGAGGCTTGCTGCCGGTCGCTTCGGCGGTTGCCAATGCCGTGGCGCGAGCGGTCGGCGTACGCATTCAAGAACTGCCGCTGACACCTCCCAGGGTTTGGCGCGCGCTACAAGCCAAGTCCTGAGTTACTAAGGAGTTCGTTAGCTAGTAGACCTACTGGGACGAAGGGGCGAGTCGTGGAAAGCGCAGGCACCAGGACTCAAA
>JAICHC010000260.1 GCA_025922795.1 Candidatus Binatia bacterium
GCGCCAGCTCTAGCATCGGCGGATTGAAATCAACGCCGATCACTTTGCCACAGGCGCCGATGATCTGCGAGATGATGTAGCAGGCCTTGCCGCTGCCGGAACCGAGATCGAGAACGGTCTCGCCCGCGCGAATGTAACGCGACGGATCGCCGCAGCCGTAGTCTTTCTCGATGATTTCGTCCGGAATGACTTTCAGTAGAGCCCCGTCGTAGCTAACCGGAAGACAGAGGCAGGCCTCCACTTCCAGCGCGGCATCGCCGTAGCGCCGCAGCACCGCGGTTTCATGATCGATGCCGTTTGACATAGCTTGGCCAGTGCCAACCGTTTCTCTGTCCATCACGCCTCCTGCAATCGGATTCGGTGCTCACAGACAACCATCTTCCCCGCAAACACGCAATATCGGCGCGTTCACCGACTGTCCGATTTATCAATGAGTTCATTGGTATGTGGACATGTGACATAGGCGGCGTGCTTCGGGTCAAGCCCTTCCGAACGCAGTCAATGGGCCTGTGCCTTGTAGGCCACCACGCCATCCTCCCGAAGGGTGCCCATTTGGGGGCTCGGGCCGGAACGCAACCGGTACGCTCCTGTGCCCGCGTTCTCCAGGGCTCGTCCCTCGGTTGCCTGATGACTACTTACTTTTGAACTCCTTAATAGATGTCGTGAAAACGACGAAAGATGCAAAAAAGTTCCGGAGCAATAATGGGTAGGGGCACGGCGTCCCGCGCCCCCGCAGACGAGGGCTGCATGCTTCTCATGGCAGCGAATTGCCGAAGCAAGAATTTCGATCAGGAAGCGGCGGGCTCGTCGGCCTGCATCAGGTAAGCTTCAATAAAGGGATCGATGTCGCCGTCGAGCACCGCATCGGCGTTGCCGACTTCCAGGTTCGTTCGATGGTCCTTGACCAAGCGATAGGGGTGAAGCACGTAAGAACGAATCTGACTGCCCCACGCGATATCCTTCTTGGTCTTGTGGTAGGTCTCCATTTTTTCTTTTTGCTTTTCAATCTCGAGCTCATAGAGGCGCGATTTTAAAATTTTCATCGCCATCGCCCGGTTCTTGTGCTGGGAGCGCTCGTTTTGGCAGGCGACGACGATTCCGGTCGGAATATGGGTCAAGCGCACGGCGGAGTCGGTCTTGTTGACGTGCTGTCCGCCGGCGCCGCTAGAACGGTAAGTATCCACGCGGAGGTCGGCTTCATTAATTTCGACTTTGATATCGTCGTCCACTTCGGGATAAACGAACACCGATGCAAACGACGTGTGGCGCCGCGAATTCGCGTCAAAAGGCGAGATGCGCACGAGCCGGTGAATGCCGGCTTCGGCCTTGAGATAGCCGTAGGCATAGTCGCCTTCGACCATGAAAGTGACGCTTTTTAAGCCTGCCTCTTCGCCGGGTTGGTAGTCGAGAATTTCCTTCCGATAACCGCGCCTGTCGCACCAGCGCAGATACAAGCGCAAAAGAATCTCCGCCCAATCCTGCGCTTCCGTGCCGCCGGCGCCCGGATGAAGTGTGACGATCGCATTGCGGCGATCGTCCGGACCGCCGAGCAGTTGCGTCAACTCGGTCTGCGCCATCTCTTTGCCGACCACAGCGACTTTCGCCGCGGCTTCGGCGAGCGCATCGTCGCTCTTCTCGTCCTTGGCGACGCCGAGAAAGAACCGAGCTTCTTCGAGCTCTGAGCGATGCTTGGACCAGGCGTCAATGACAGCCTTGAGCGAGGACTGCTCCTTGAGAATGCCTTGGGCTTTTTCGCCGTCGTTCCAGAAATCCGGCTGATTGGTCAAATGGTTCAATTGATCGAGGCGCTTCTGCTTGCTCTCGACGTCAAAGACGCCTCCGCAAGAGATCGAGTCGCTCTTCAAGGTGGGTAAGTTGTTCGGCGGTTTCTTCCAGCATCTAGGCTCTTTCCGGCATCCTAACGCCTGCAATCCGATTTTTTGATTCTGCGGTCGACATTGTTGTCGTGATTATACCTCTATTAAACCCTGCTCACAAAGCTGGCGATAAATTTTATCCTCCAGCCGTTTCATCACGCGGGCGTCCTTGGCCGATCGCTCGTGATCGTAGCCGAGCAGATGAACGATGCCGTGGATCAAGAGCGTCGCCACCTCCTGGTCCGGCGTCCGGCCGCGCTGCTTGGCCTGCTCGCGCGCCTTTTCCACGGAAATGATCACATCGCCGAGCAAGCGAGTTGCCGGCGTTCCACCGTCCTCCATAGGAAAAGACAACACGTCGGTGGGATAGTCCTTGCGGCGGTACTTGGCGTTGAGTTTGCGCATTTCGGAGTTGCCGATCAATACCAGGCTCAACTCGGCGTCGGCTTCGCCGAGCAAGCCAAGAATCGCGAGGGCGATTGTTTTGAGTCTACGACCGGAAAGCTTTCGGCCGGCGCCTCGACGCGCGATCTCAACCGGCATGCCGGGATACTAACGTTTCGCCGAAAAACTTTCGAGCAGCGGCAAAGCCAGTGAACTGTGCCGACGAAGCCGTCTGAAGTCAGCCTAAAAATTGATGATTTTTGACTGTCTGCGCCCGAACTTAATTGACTTGCCGAAATCGATTTGCTAGTAAATTAACGTCCGATTCCCAGGAGGAGAAGATGACGTATATCATAGCTGAGCCTTGCATCGACGTGAAGGATACCGCTTGTGTGGATGTCTGCCCGGTGGACTGCATTCATCCTACTAAGAATGAGACCGAAGAGTTTGAGAAGGAAAAAAAACTCTACATCGACCCTGAGGAATGCATCGACTGTGGCGCTTGTGAGCCGGTCTGCCCGGAGGAGGCGATCTTCGAGGAAGCCGCGGTTCCCGACAAGTGGAAACACTTTATCAAAATAGACGCCGACTGGTATAAAGCAAAAAAAGGCTAGCAGCCGCCGCGATCCGTGATTTGAAACCCAAGGGCTGAGGAAAACCTCAGCCCTTTTTATTTGGTGCGTTTAGTTTCCTCCATTGGCCCGTCGTCGGTCAGTTGCTCTCTGATCATGTTGATACCGTGAAGCCTGACAAATGCCTTAGTCGGTGATATGGGTCGGGCGCGCAGGGCCGCGAGGAAGACAGGACGGCCGGCCGCGGATTTGGCGTGAGTGAGCGTCCCTGAATTTGCTACTGACGGCCGTGGATTCATCGGTCGGAGGTCGACGGCATGAAAGTTTGGGATAATTGTCGGTATCATGAATCCTGATCTTCACCGGATCGAAGGGAGAGTTCGAGACGATGGCACAACCAGCAACGAACAATGTCGCGCACTGGGACCTTGAAGCGGATGTTTTAGTGGTGGGGTCGGGAGCCGCCGGGCTTCCGGCTGCGATCAAGGTAGTCGAGGGCGGGGCATCGGTGATTGTCATCGAAGCGAATTACGACGTCGGCGGGCACGCCATTCTAAGCGGCGGCCATATGGCTCTTGGCGGCGGGACGAGCGCGCAGAAGAAATACGGTATTGCGGACTCGCCAGACACCGTGTTCTCCGATCTCACCGACTGGTCGATCGTGCAACCCAACGGATCGCCGGACTACCGCTACAATGACCGGGCCTTGATGCGGGCGTTCGCCGATCATTGCGCGCCGACGTTTGAATTTCTGCTTGCGAACGGTGTCGAGTTCACCGACAAGGCGCCGGACAATCATGGTGCCTCGACAACCGGCAACTCCGCGCCGCGAGAGAATCATGCGTTCTGGACCAAAGGCGCCGGGCTGGAAAGTCCCAATGCCGCCGCCGGAACCGGTGTCATCCGACCGCTCGAGGCGAGCGCGCGCGCTAAGGGTGTGCGCTTTTTGCTGAACTACAAAATGACCGGCTTGATTCGCGAGCCGGGCACAAGCGGGCGCGTGACCGGGATCGGCGCAGAGTACACGCCGAGAATCATGCCGGGCACAACCGCACCGCTCAAGAGCTTCCGCTCGGACGGTAACATTGAAAGTACCCAAGTCGCGATGAAGCTGCGCGCCGCCAAGGCGGTCATCATCGCCACCGGCGGGAGCACGAGCGACATCCATTTCCGTCGTATGTTCGATCCCCGATTGACTCCGGTGATCCAGGTCGGCGGCGAACCGTACAGTTATCAAGACGCCAGCGGCGAGCTCGCGGCGATGGCCATCGGCGCGTCGCTCTGGGGCCTCGCGAACCAGACGCTGGAGAACGGCGCGACCATGCGCACGCAACGGGCGATTGCCACCAAGTATAACTACGTGCCGTGGAAAATTGACAGCCCGATTTTTCCGCTGGTGCGCGCCACTGGACTTAACGTGAAGGACTGGCAGGACCTGATCTTGGTCAATCAAGTCGGCAAGCGATTTTACGACGAGACCAAGGGCGATGTGCCGCACGGTAATCTCGGCGGCCAGCTCGCGCCCTGCACGCCCAATGACTATCGCAACTGCGAAAAAATCCAGTACAACCCAACCAAGTACAACTTTACGCACGCGGCGCTGGCGATGAACGAGTACTCCGAACCGCCCGACTATTGCGCCGGGCCGGTCTGGGCGATCTTCGATGCGGACGCGGTGGAGCGGGAAGGATGGAACGTGGTGCCGCCGTACGTCGACCCGGATGGCTATTTCTTTACCGCGAATACGCTGGCGGAGCTGGCGGCGGCGATTAAAAATGAGTATCAGGCAAAGCCGATGAGAGGGGAAACCCTGGAAGCGACTGTGGAGCGTTACAACGCTGCGGTCGACCGCGGTGAGGACGTTGATTTCGGCAAGCCGGCGCCGAAGTACAAGATTCAGACGCTGCCGTTCTATGCCGCCTGGGCGACCCCGGTGGTGCACGACACGCGCGCCGGCCTAAGAATCAATGCGAAATGCCAGGTGCTCGATATGAAAGGCCGGGTGATTCCCGGTCTTTATTGCGCCGGCGAGTCAGCCGGCGGCTTCAACCAACACGGCATGGGCCGCTGCGCCACGCAGGGCTACATCTCCGGCATCAACGCCGCGGCGGAACCGCGCCACCGGGAATGAGGCCGAATTCCCCCAGGGAAAAGGGAGTCAGGAGGGAGGAGCAACCTTCCGTAGCGAAGACAATGGATTTCTGACTCTGGGCGGGAAGCAGCTATCGGTGCCGCGTGTAAACTTAAGCAGATGAAGCGGCGTGCCAAGCGCCAAAAAGACTTGAAACTGAACACTCGGTGTCTTCGCAGCGAGTCGAGAGTTTACGTCGGTCAGATCGCGCGCATCTTCCGGAACGTTGAGACCGAGATTGGA
>JAICHC010000261.1 GCA_025922795.1 Candidatus Binatia bacterium
GATAAAATCGATCGCTACCGCTACAACCTGGACAAGGGCACGATGATGAAGGTCTAGCTTGGGAAAGAATCGAGATGAAAACAGATCTGCATCGGCCAAGCCAGCTTTTATTTTATTGTCTTTATCCTGGCACCTGCCAATCTTTTCCATCGCGAGGGGCTTGATGGGCGGTGACGAGATTTTTTTCGAGCAGATTCGTTCCTCCGGATGTTTATCTTACCTTCTCGGCTGCGCCCAAGAGAAAGTCTGCGTGGCCATCGACCCCGAGCTCGATAAAGCCGACGATTATTTAGGCATCGCCGAATTTCTAGGATCAAAGATCCTCTATGCGATCGACACCCACACCCACGCCGACCACAGCTCCGCCTGCAAGGTCATGCGCGAGCGCTTTGGAGTCAAGGTCGTCATGCACCGCGCCAGTGACGCGCCGTACGTCGATATCCGCGTCGAAGAAGGTGAAGAGATTCAATTCGGCCGGCAATCCTTGAAGGTCATCCACACGCCCGGCCACACCCAAGATGCCATGTGCCTGCTGTTCAAGGACCGCATTTTTACCGGCGATACGCTGTTGATTGGTGGTTGCGGCCGGACGGATCTTCCCGGTGGCGACGCCGAAGCGCAGTACCGCAGCCTGCTGAAACTCAAAGCTCTGGACGACGACATTCGTGTTTATCCTGGTCACGATTACCGCGAAGCGGTTTCCTCCCTCGCTGACGAAAAGCAAAAAAATGCTCGCATGTTGATCCCAACGCAGCACGAGTTCGTCAAATTCATGACGTCACGTAAACCTCCCCTGCCGCGTAAAATCCAGGAAGCGCTCGAATGGAATCGCACGCCGATTCAGGGGACGCAACGAGGTATGGGCGAAGGGATTTAGCAGGCCGCTGAAAAGCCTCATCGCTGGGGTGCGCTCGATCGCTCTCGACGAATCTCGTTTTCGTCTGACGTGTTCGTGCTCGTGCGGATTTCACGGTCACGCGCGATCCCTGCGCGCCTTGCTTGTAAAATTTTAGCGGTCTGCTCGGCGGCGATGAGTTCAGGAACATGAAAGCACCGACACACTCGACCACCGCCGGCATTCTCGCCACGGTTCGGCGTTACTGGGGATATACGGAATTACGTCCGCTGCAGGAGCAAGCCATCAGAGCCGGACTGGAGCAGCGTGATTCGCTGGTAGTCATGCCGACCGGCGGCGGAAAGTCGCTTTGCTACCAAGTCCCTGCCGAATTAGCCCAGCGCACCGACGTCGTGATCTCGCCGTTGATCTCGTTGATGAAGGACCAGGTCGATGGCTTGCGCGCCTGCGGCTATCCGGCTGCGGCGCTTTACAGCGGCATGACGCCCGAGGATGTTCGCCGTACCGAAGACCAGATTGTCACCGGCCGCTTTCGCCTCGTCTTCGTGGCGCCAGAGCGATTGCTGACAGCGCGCTTTTTGCAGCTCATCGAGCGCTTGAACGTGCGCGCGTTCGCCGTTGATGAAGCTCACTGCATCAGCCACTGGGGCCATGATTTCCGTCCTGAATACCGTCGGCTCGCCGATCTAAAAAAACGTTTTCCGCAAACCAGCGTGCACGCCTACACCGCCACCGCCACCGAACGCGTGCGCGCCGACATCGCCGCGCAACTTAGGCTCACCAATCCGCTGACGCTGGTCGGCACCTTCGACCGTGCCAATCTGGTTTATCGAATCGTCCCTCGTGCCGAGGCGCGCAATCAAACCCTGGAAATATTACGCCGCCATCCGGGTCAGGCCGCGATCGTCTATTGCATCAGCCGAAGAGACACGGAAGCGATGGCGGCATTTCTGCAGGCCCACCGGGTGCGCGCCGCTTTCTATCATGCCGGCATGGAAGCCGACGAGCGGCGCAGCACGCAAGACGATTTCGCATCCGAAGCACTCGATGTGGTCGCCGCTACGGTCGCTTTCGGCATGGGCATTGATCGCAGCGACGTGCGCTGCGTGATTCACGCCGCCATGCCCAAATCCATCGAGCACTATCAGCAAGAAACCGGCCGGGCCGGACGCGACGGCATGGAAGCCGAATGCGTGCTGCTCTATTCGGCGGCCGATGTGCTGCGCTGGGAATCGCTGATTGAGAAGAGCGCCATGGATGCGAAGGAACCCGCCGATATTATTGCGGCCTCGCGCGAGCTGCTGGAGTGCATGCGCCGATTGTGCAGTGGCGTTCATTGTCGTCACCGCAAGCTGTCCGAATATTTTGGCCAGGAATACGCCAAGGCGAACTGCGCAGCATGCGATGTCTGCTTGGGTGAAGTCGAGGGCTTGGCCGACGCCACGGTCACGGCGCAGAAGATTTTGTCGTGCATCGCGCGAGCGGGTGAACGCTTCGGTGGAGAACATATTGTCGATATTCTGTCGGGAGCGAATACCGAACGAATTCGGCGCTGGGGCCATCAACAGCTGAGCACTTACGCTTTGATGAAAGACACTCCGCGTCCGACTCTGATGAACATGCTCTACCAGCTCATCGATAACGGCCTGCTCGAGCGCACAGCCGATGAACGCCCGGTGCTCCGGCTGAACGCCGCCGCCCGCGAAGTCCTGCGCGGCAGACGGACCGTGCAACTCCTGCAGCCGAAGACCAAAGTCAAAAAAACCCGCTACCAGGAAAAATCTTGGGAGAACGTCGACGCCGGGCTTTTCGAGACCCTTCGAAACCTGCGCCGCCAACTTGCCGAGGAGCGGCGCGTGCCTGCCTATGTCCTATTCAGCGATGCCACGCTCCGCGACATGGCTCGGGCTCGACCGGGCTCGCCTGATGCACTGCTCACTGTCCGCGGCGTCGGCGAGCGCAAGCTGGCCGATCTCGGACAGCGCTTCCTCGAGGCGATCGTGAGCTACTGTCGCGCAAATCGCTTGCCATTGGACGTGTAAGCGGCCTGCGCCAGAGAGACTGTCGTCGAGCGAAAGCTGGAAGTTTGAGTCAACACAAAAAGCAGAGCAGACAAAGAGTTAGACATTGTAGCTCGCGTTCTCCGCGAGGTGTGATGATATCACTACTGCACGCGATTATCCTTTGCCTTCACCCTTATCCTTGATCCTTCTTAGAGAGATAGTACGCTTCCAACGCCGGCTTGTACGAGCGCGGCAGCCAGTACGGCCGGCGCAGATTATCCGGGCCGGGCGCCGGGCGCGTTTTGAGGAGCCATTTCTTATAGACCTCGTGCGACTTGTTGGTATCGACAAAAACGTCGCCATATCTGTCCTCGGGGCCGGGCTTGGTTATCCGAACTTTCTGATGCCAACAATGCTGGCCGCTGATGTAGTCGGGCTGTACCGGGAAAGTCAGATTCTGGTGCACGCCGCCGTCTTCCCAGAAGATTCGCTCGGAGTCGGGATCGCCGCTTTTGAACGGCTTGATACCGTGAATCGTCCGCATCATCCACTTGCCTTCGCCCGTCTGCTTGAGATCGACTAGCGCCGTCGACCAGCGCTCCCCTCCTTGATCTTCCGCCAGGCGCCAGCGGCCGAGATGATGGGAGCAGGCAATCACACCGGGCTTGATGCCTTCAGTCACCCAGACTTTGTCGATGAAGTAGCCGATCTCGGTATGAACCTTTAACAGATCGCCGGTTTTGACGTCGAAATTTTCCGCGTCTTTCGAGTTCAGCCAAAGCGGATTGCGGTGAGAAATCTCGTACAACCACTTGGCGTTGCCGGATCGAGTGTGGATCAAGGTCGGCAGGCGAAAGGTCGGCAACAGCAGCATCTCCCCGGCCGCAAGGTCGATCTGTTCCGGATGAACGTGGCTCTTGATGTAACCGGGAATGGCGTGCTCAGGCCACCTCCACTCTTTCAGCGTGCGAGAGAAAAATTCGAGTTTGCGCGACGGCGTCGGAAAGCCGACGCACGCGTTGCCATCGATCTCGACACCGATCGTCGCGCCGTTTTTTTGAATGATCTTGGTGTTCGGGTTTATGGTTGCGTCGGCAAGATCGCTCGACCTGAGCCCGGTCTCGTGAACTTTGTAAACGTTGTCCTCGATCAAAAACGCGCCGTACTTGCGCATGTACTCAAGCGGCTTCATGCCTTGTTTCGCCGCCGCCTCCGGCAGTCCCGGCACGCTGTTTTCGAAGATCCAGCGGTAGTAATCATCCACGGTCATCTTTGCGCCCGGCTCATAGGGTGACTCGAAATACTTCCGGATCCCGAGCGCTCCATCGGGATCGACGCGCCACGAGAGCTCGATCCAGAATTCGTCCTCTTCCCAAACTTCGCCGATGCCCGCGGCTTCATGAGCCTCGTACGTGGTATTGAATTTTTTACCTTCCTTCTCCAGCGCCACGCGTAAAATCGGTTGGCGAAAACCGATCCACCGTGCAGCCTGAGTTTCCTGGCTCATCAGGTCGTGGCGCTCGGATGCATGCCCCATCGGCAAAACGTAATCAGCGAACCACGCCGTCTCGCTCCAGGTCGGCGTGAGACAGGCATGGCGCTCGACTCTGGTCTCGTCGCAAAGCATCTCGATCCAGCTCATGCCGTCGGGATTGGTCCACACCGGGTTATAGACCCGGGTGAAATACATCGCCAGCTTGCCGCGTCCTTCCTTGAGAAAATGCGGCAGCAAATAGCTCATCTCGAAAAACGCCAACGGATATTCGCGCGGAATGAGCAACTCGTTCCAGACTTTAGCCGGCGGCGGCATGAGCGGCGGCGCGGGAATATATTTGTTCGTGGCGTTGGGCGCCGTGCCGCCGACGCTGCCCACCGAGCCGGCCAGAACGCCGAGCAACTGCAGGGCGCGCGCCACTTGCCAGCCACCGAGATTCCCCGCCGCCGTATTGCGCCAGACATGCGATGAAAAAGCAGAGCCTGCATCAGCAATTTCACGCGCGACTTCAACAATCACATTAGGCTCGATACCGGCTTCCTTGGCAGCGAACTCGGGAGTGTATTGCGCGTAGGTATCCTTGAGAATCTGGACGAAGGAGCGAAATGTCTGCGGCATGTTCGAATGCTCGTCGCGCAGGTACTCTTCCCAGTTGACCCACTGGCGCACGAATTGGCGGTCGAAAAGACCTTCTTGCAGCAAAACATTGCACATCGCCAGCAGGATTGCCGCCTCGCTGCCCGGCCATGAGGAAATCCAATAGTCGGCTTTCGACGCGGTATTGGACAGCCGGGTATCGATCACGCAGATCTTTGCACCGCGCTCCTTGCCTTCGATAATTCTTTGCGC
>JAICHC010000262.1 GCA_025922795.1 Candidatus Binatia bacterium
ATTAATTCGGCAGGCCGGGTTTGGTCTTCTTGAATTCGTGAGCTTTGAGATCGTGCTTTTTCAACAAGTCGTAAAAATCCGCCCGGTACTTACCGGCAAGCTTGGCGGCTTGGCTTACGTTGCCTTCCGTCATGGACAGCACTTGAATGAGGTAGTCCCGCTCAAAAGCATCGCGCGCGTCTTTCAAAGGTCGTAAGCCGGCGCTCGACTCCTCGATCCCTTCCGTGGAAAAACTCGGCGCGCGCTCGGCTGCGACGCTTTTCCCTTGAAGGACATAGTCCTCCGTTACCGTGTCACTCTGCGTCATCGCCACCGCATACTCGATCGTGTTCTCCAGCTCACGAACGTTGCCCGGCCAGTCATGCAGCATGAGCTTGCGCAACGCCTCGGGTGTCAAACCCTTCACTTCCTTTTTCATGTGCTGGGAGTATTTTTTGAAAAAATGCTCTAGGAGCGGCACAATATCGTCCTTGCGCTCGCGCAGCGGCGGCAGATAGACTGGAATCACGTGAATCCGATAGAACAAGTCGTCGCGAAATAGACCTTTGCGCACTTGATCTTCCAGATCCTTGTTGGTCGCGACGATGACGCGGACATCGACTTCGAGCGGCATCTCGCTGCCGACCGGGTAGAACTGCCTTTCTTGCAAGACACGCAACAGCTTCGATTGTGTGGCCCGCGGCATATCGCCGATCTCGTCAAGAAACAGTGTGCCGCCGTGCGCCTGGGTAAACAGTCCGCGCGTACTCTTGACCGCTCCGGTAAACGCTCCCTTTTCGTGGCCGAACAACTCGCTTTCGAGCAGTGACTCGGGCAGCGCCGCGCAGTTTAACGCGACAAACGGCTTGTCCTTGCGATCGCTCGCGAGGTGTATCGCCTTGGCGATCAGTTCTTTTCCCGTGCCGCTTTCACCGTGGATATGGACCGTAGAATCGAGCTTGGCAATGCGCGACACAACGTCGAGCACCGCGCGCATCTTGCCGCTGCGCGCAATGATGTTGGCGAAATCGAAGCGCTCGTTGATAATATCTTTGAGCCGTTTGATCTCATAATTGAGCTTACGATTTTCCAACGCGCGCTCGATCTGCATCAGCAAATCGGAAGGCTCGAACGGCTTGGTCAGGTAGCTGTAAGCTCCCCGGCGCATCGCCTCCACCGCGCTTTCAATGCTGCCATGCGCCGTCAGGATGATCGTCGGCACGTCGGGGTTGATGCCGCGAAACTCATCCATCAACGTGAGCCCATCGCCGTTGGCGAGCATGAGATCGACAATGCAAAGATCAAAAAGCCTTTCTTTAAGCGCGCTGATCGCTTGCGTCTCGTCAGCGGTGGCAATCACGTCATAATCCGCCGACTCGAGCCGCATACGGATCAGCTCGAGCAGGTTGGGATTATCGTCGACGACCAGAATTTGACCCTTAGCCATGTCGCGCTCTACCTGCCGCGCTCGCGTCGTTTTTGATCGATCTCGATATCGACTTGCTTGGACTTCTCGATGACCTGCTTGGTCTTTTCGATTTCCTGCTTGATTTTTTCGAGCTCAAGGCGCGACCTCTCGATTTCTCGTTTGGATTTTTCCATCGCCTGACGGTTCTGCTCAACTTCTTGTCTTGATTTTTCAATCGCCTCGCGCGACTTCTCGATGTCTCGTTTGGAGTTTTCCGCCTCTTCCAAAACCCCCACCCAGATTTTCGCGGTCTCGGCCCAGGGGCTCGCCGGATAGGCCGAAACGAGTTGCGAAAACGCACCCAGGGCCTTGTGCAGGTCGCGCCGAGGATTTTGTGGATGAGCGTGGACCAGCCCCATCCTGTACAGCGCGACATCAGCCGGCGGTTTCT
Source organism: Candidatus Binatia bacterium (assembly GCA_025922795.1). Next base: position 1,839 of record JAICHC010000262.1, read on the forward strand.
CTTGTGCCGCGGCGGCGACGCTTTGGAATGCACGCAGCGATCCGTCGAAATCCCCGCGAACCAGCAGCTGATTGCCGGTTGCTAACGAATCGCGCATTTCGCGGCGCCGATTCGATTCCTGCAACAGGCTGCAACCGGTTAGGAATATTAGCAGGGCAAGACAAAAATAAAAGTACTTCCCTGGCCCAGCTCGCTTTCGGCCCATATTTTTCCGCCGTGGGAGGTAATAATACTATTGGCAATCGCCAAGCCGAGACCCGTACCCTGCCGAGCGTGCGGCGCCTGGCGACTTCCTTGATTAAATTTTTCGAAGATCGAGGTCAAGCTTTCCGCGGGAATGCCTGGTCCCGAGTCTTTCACAGAAATGGCCAGTTTGCCATCGGCCGGTTTCGCCGCGACCCGGACCGAGCCGCCCTTCGGAGTAAACTTGACGGCATTGCCGAGGAGATTTCTCAGCACCTGAAGAATGCGCTCGGGATCCATTCTTAACGGTGGCAGCGACCCGTCCATCTCGTTTTCCAATCGAATGCCTTTCGCCTCGACCAAAGGCGTGATCTCCGCGATCGCGCGTTTGATCAAAGGATCGACGTGAGTGATCTCAAAATCGTAAGCCATCATGCCGGCTTCCATTTTCGACAGATCGAGCAGAGAATTGACGACGCTGATCAGACGATTGCTCTCTTCGGCCAGGATGCTCAAGAGCTTGCGCTGCTTCTCGGTGGTGTCGCCACCGACGCCGTCGAGCAATAAACCGGTGCCCTCCTTGATCGAGGTCAGCGGCGTGCGCAGCTCGTGCGACATGGATGAAAAAAAATCCGCCTTCATCCGGTCAATCTCATGGAGTTTTTCGCACATCGAGTTGATCGCCGCCGCTAACTCGCCGATCTCCGGCGGCGAATTGACCACCAGCTTTCCTTCGAAGTTTCCGTTCGCGATGTCGCGCGTTTTGCTTTTTAGCAGTCCAATGGGACGGGTGATACTTTTGGTAATGAACAGGGACATCAGGATAATCGCCAGCAAACAGGCAACGGAAATCATCACCGAGACCTCGCCGGCCTGGTTGGCCGCCGCCGCCAAATCGGCAACCTTGCCGTGGGTCAACTGCTGCTGGTTCACGCGGAGCATCTCGAAAGAAGCCAGCATGGCATCGATCAGGTTGTCCTTGTTCTGCTTGTACTCCGCTTGCGGATACGCTTTCTTCGAGCGCACCAGGGGCGCCTCCTCCTCGACGATTTCGTCATAGCTGCGAAAATCGCGGGCAACCTGTTTCAGAACCGGAGTCGCCACCGGATCTTCCACGGCGAATGCGCTTTCCAGGCGCCCTTCAAAGTCGATCTTGAGTCGAACGAATTGCAGATACCAGGTTTCGTCCCGGGTAATCGCAAACTTCTGCTCGGCGCGACTCTGCGCCAGCAGAAGATCAGCGAGCATCTTTTCGTAATCAAGAATCCGATTGTCGACTTGCAGGATCGACTGGGTGAGATCGCGAAAGTAACGCAGTTGCACAACGGCATAAGCGCTCGCCATCGCCACAATCAGGAAAATGGCCAAATAGCCGATCGTCAGGCGGGAAAATAAACTTAAGCGCACTTGGGTATTTTCCTCGCTCGCGGAGTCGCAGTCTAGCGCGCTCTGAAACCGGGCGGCAATTCGCAGCGTTCGATCGAGTCGCCGTCCGCCGACAGCAGTTTCTGGCCGAACTGCTCGAGTCGGCGGTCGGCATTGAGGTATCCGGATTGGGCATGGCCCAAATGTTTTCCGATCAGGGCGAACTCCTCGCGAAATTTGCCGAAGTCGCCTTGCAGGCGGCTTAAATACTGGATGATTTCCCGTGCGCGATCTTCGATCTTCATGCCTTTCAAGCCCAAAACAATCGCCTGCAGATAAGCATAGAGACTGTTCGGCGACACCGGCACCACGTGCTTCGTCATCGCATAATAACTGAGACTCTTCTCTGCGGAGGCGTCGTCTTTGATGATCGTTTCATAGTAGACATTTTCCGCCGGGATATACATGAGCGCAAAATCGTAAGTGCCCTCGTCGGGCAAAATATATTTCCCGGCGATGGCATCGATGTGCTTTTTAACGTCAGCCACGAACTGTTTTCTCGCCCGGGCTTTTTCGTCATCCGTCGCGGGCTCGACCATACGCTTAAAATTCTCCAGAGGAAATTTCGCATCCACCGGCACCAGGGAGGCGCCGATCTTGATCACCGCATCGACCTTCTCGCCGCTGCGAAAACTATGCTGGGTCGAAAAATGCTGCGCCGGCAGGATCTGCATCAGCAAATCTTCGAGAAAGAACTCGCCCAAGCCGCCTCTGAGCTTCGGTGCTCGGAGTATTTCCTGCAACGAGGCGATGTCCTTGCCGACTTCGTAAATTTTTCGGTTGGCTTCTTCGAGCCCGCCTAGGCTGCGTTGCACGCTGCCGACGACGTCGGCGGCATGATCCAGGCGCTCGCCCAAACTCTGCTGCGTCTGGTTCAACACAGCGGCGTTTTCTTTCAGCCGCTCGTTGACGTGGCCGAGCATCTGGCTCAATTGTTGCTGGATCGACTGCGCGTTGTTGTCGAGCCCGTGGCTGAACTGTGCGCGCACCTGCTCGATCTGCTGCTGCAACAGCAAGAGCGACGGATCGTCGCGTTTTTCCCGGAGCAAGGATCGCACCCGGCTCAAAAAAACCCATCCGAGAAGAACCAAAACCAAAACTGAAGTGGGAATCAAAACGAGAGGGCTGGACAGTTCCACGATGAAGCGTGGCGGAATCAGAGGAGTCTAACGGCGTATTCCAAGATTTCGCTGAGCTTGCGAATTTGCGTCGCGCGCATCGACCTTTCTTCGCGGGGGGCGTTGAAATAGTCATCGACGCTTTTCTTCATGTTCCATTCCAACAGTTCCACGCACTGTTCGATGCTCATTTTCTCCGAACGGCGGCGACGCGCCTGGTGCAGTTCGTTGATCCGGATGACCTGACCCATACAAGCGGTTAGCATAGGCAAGCCTGTGAAATTGTCAAGCCCTAAGAACCGTCACCGCCGGCTCCTGTTGCGTCACGCAGTGAAGCGCACCCAAACCGGCGACCACTTCATTGCAGCGAAGGCCGATGACTTTCCGTTCGGGAAATAATTCTTGCAAAATACCCTGTACCTTGCCGTCGTTGGGATCGTCGAAGACCGGCACCAGCACGATCCCGTTGGCAATGTAAAAATTGGCGTAGCTCGCCGGCAAACGGGCGCCGCGATCGTAGACCGGCGCCGGGCAAGGCACGGGCACAATCGAAAATTTTTTGCCGTCTTGATCCGTGGCACCCTGCAATCGTTCGAAGTTGTTTTGCAAAACCCTGTAATTTTCGTC
>JAICHC010000263.1 GCA_025922795.1 Candidatus Binatia bacterium
TGGCGAACTTTCTCATACGCCGAGAAGCCGAGGATGTCGTCGAGTCTAATCTTGTTCATGTCGAATCAAAGGTTCGCCAAACTCAAGCGGGCGGATAGTCGACCCTCCCGATCCGCCAGCTTGAGTTTGCCACGATCCAATTAGCTCCCGAGAGTATCGAGCCCTTTGGAAAACCGTCCCGCGTGAGACTTCTCTGCCTTCGCCAGAGTTTCGAACCACTCCGCCAGTTCGGAAAGCCCTTCATCGCGGGCAGTTTTGGCAAAGCCAGGATACATTTCAGTGTATTCGTAGGTTTCGCCCTCTACCGCCGACTTCAGATTCTTTGACGTGGTTCCGATTGGAACGCCGGTGCACGGATCGCCCACCTCCTTAAGAAAATCCAGGTGACCGAAGGCATGGCCGGTCTCCGCCTCGGACGTGTCGCGAAACAAACCACCGACATCCGGGTAACCTTCAATGTCAGCAACTCGTGCGAAATAAAGATAACGCCGATTGGCCTGAGACTCGCCCGCAAAGGCATGTTTCAGGTTCTCGTGACTCTTTGTGCCCGTCAAACTCTTTGCCATAAAACCTCCTTCTTATTAGTAATGATTACTACTAATAAATTGACTCGCTTGATGCAAGTCCAATGCGTTGCTTTTTTTAATCACGGGGTTCTGTTATTTTTAGCGGAGTCAACGCCTGCTTTTTCGCCCAAAGGAATTCCGATGATCTCCATTGATGATTTTCGCAAAGTCGAGCTTAAGATCGCAACGGTGAAAGCCGCCGAACCGCATCCCAACGCCGATCGCTTAATGGTTTTGCAGGTCGATCTCGGCGATGAGCGGCGCCAGATCTGCGCCGGTATCAGAAATCACTACTCGCCGGAAGATCTCGTCGGCAAACAAATTGTCGTTGTCGCGAACTTGGAAACGGCCAAGTTGCGCGGCGTGGAGAGCCAGGGTATGCTGCTGGCCGCCTCCGATGACGACCGCGTTATCGTTTTAACCCCGGAAAGACCTGTGCAAGCCGGCTCCAAAGTCTCCTAGGTCAACCTCCCAGTCATCACGATGCCTCCAACAGGACGTCCGACCGTTTGTTCGATCGATCACGAGGCCCTGCGTTGGAACCTACTGCAGATCCGCAATAAGGTCGGAGCAAAAGTCAAAATTCTTTCGATGGTCAAGGCCAACGCCTACGGTCACGGCGCGGTCGCCGTCGCGCAGACGCTGGCCGGCGCTGGCGGCGATGCCTTCGGAGTTGCGACTCTGGAAGAAGGCGTCGAGTTACGCCAAGGAGGAATTCGCGCTCCGATCCTCGTCTTGGCGGGCGCCTACGAAGACCAACTCGGCGAATTTTTGACCCACGCGCTGACGCCCGTGGCGCATGACCTGACCGGCTTCAAGCATCTGGGCAAGTTTGTAAACAGTCGCGGCAAGACACTCGACGTGCATTTGAAGATCGATACCGGCATGGGCAGGCTTGGACTGGCGGCCGCCGAGTCGGAACGCTGGCTGCCCGAGATCAAAAAAATCAGTGGGCCGCGGATCGAAGGCGTGTTCTCGCATTTTTCCCATGCGGAAAGCGTCGAAGGAGATTACACCCGCCAGCAGCTCGCGATTTTCACCAGCGTGATCGAGCGCCTGCGCGCCGAACAGATCGCGCCGCCGCTAATTCATTTCGCCAATAGCGCGGCCACGATCACCTTGCCGGCGGCGTACTTCGACATGGTGCGACCCGGCATTATTCTCTATGGCGTCTATCCTTCGCCAGCCATGGCGAGCCAGATTACTTTGAAACCCGTGCTGTCCTGGAAAACCAAGATTTTGCAACTCAAGAAAGTGCCCGCCGGCACAAGTGTCAGCTACGGCCAAACCTTCGTGACGAAGCGCGAAAGCCTCATCGCCACCCTTCCGGTTGGCTACGCTGACGGCTATCAGCGCCTGCTTTCGAACCACGGTGCGGTTCTCGTCGACGGTCGACGCGCGCCGGTGATTGGAAGAGTGTGCATGGATTTGACTATGATTGATGTTACCGATATACGAAATGTCAAGCAGGGGGATGAGGTTGTTCTCCTCGGCCGTCAAGGCACCACGGAAATTTCCGCCGATGAGATAGCCGCCGGGTCCAATACGATCTCGTACGAGATTCTCACTTCCATCAGCGCGCGAGTTCCCCGCATCCATCACAATATTTAGGAGGATCATCTGCCGTGGGCAGGATCGAAAGAGCCCTGATCAGCGTTTCTGACAAGAAAGGCATCGTCGAATTTTCCCGAGCGCTGGCGCAATTCAATATCGAGCTGGTGTCCACCGGCGGCACCGCGGCCTTGCTGCGCGAGAATAACATACCCGTGAAAGACGTATCGGAGATCACCGGGTTTCCCGAAATGATGGACGGCCGGGTTAAAACACTCCATCCAAAAATTCACGGAGGCATCCTCGCTCTGCGGGAAAATCCGGAGCACGTCGCCAAGATGAGAGAGCATGGCATCGCGCTGATCGATCTCGTGATCGTTAATCTCTACCCTTTCGAAGCGACGGTCGCCCGCGGCGGATCCTTCGAAGAGGCGGTCGAGAATATCGACATCGGCGGCCCGAGCATGGTGCGCGCCGCGGCGAAGAACCACCGGCACGTCGGCGTGGTCGTCGATCCCGCCGATTACGAATCGATTTTGGCGGAACTGAAGGAGAACGGTCGCGCGCTGTCGCCCGCCACCTGCTTTCGCTTGTTCCGCAAGGCGTTCCAGCACACGGCACGCTACGATGGTGCGATCGCCAATTATTTTTCATCGCTGGACGATCACCGGCAACCGCAGCGATGGGGAGAAAACGTCAACTTCCAAATCTCTAAGCTTCAGGACATGCGCTACGGCGAAAATCCGCACCAGAGCGCGGCGTTCTACGCCACCGAGAGCGACACGGGACCGTCGATCGCGCGTGCGAATCAGTTCCAAGGAAAGGAACTTTCGTTTAATAACATTTTGGATGCCGATGCCGCGCTCAGCACGGTTTTGGAATTTTCCGATATCGCCACCGTCGCCATCAAGCACAACAACCCTTGCGGCGTCGCGCTATCGAGAAAGTCGCTCGCCGATTCTTTTCGCAAGGCCAAAGCTTGCGACCCGGTGTCCATTTTCGGCGGCGTGATCGCCTTTAACCGTCTCGTCGATGAGGAAACCGCAAGAGAGCTCAAAGATATTTTCTTGGAAATCGTGATCGCACCGAGCTTCACGCCGGAAGCCAAGGCGGTGCTGTCGTCGGCGAAAAGACTGCTCAATATCCGCTTGCTCGAATTGGCTATGGACCAACCGCAAGGCGGCGGCTATGACCTGCGCCGCGTGCGCGGCGGCATATTGATGCAGGACTGGGACATGGGCGCGATCGACGTGCGCGCCTGCAAAGTGGTCACTGAAAGAACGCCGACCGAGGACGAGTATCGGGCGCTCGACTTTGCCTGGCGCGTTTGCCGCCATGTCAAATCGAACACCATCGTTTTCGCCTCGCCCGATCAAGTTCTCGGCGTCGGCGCGGGACAAATGAGCCGCATCGATTCGACCCGGATCGCCGTGATGCGCGCCGCCACCCACGGCCTGGACCTCAAAGGGTCGGCCGTCGCGTCCGATGCCTTTTATCCGTTTCGCGACGGGCTCGACGAAGCGGCCAACGCGGGCGCCAAGTCGGTCATTCAACCGGGCGGCTCGATCAAGGACGAAGAAGTCATCGCCGCGGCCAATGAACATGGCATCGCCATGATCTTTACCGGTATGAGACACTTTCGACACTAGCCGAGGATAGGAAATCGAAGGTGGAGAATGAATCATTCTCGATCTTCTCTTTTCCTAGGCAGCGCAGGCGAAGCTAATCGTTAATGAGAGTCCTAGTCATCGGCAGCGGCGGCCGCGAGCACGCTCTGGTTTGGAAGATCAGTCAGAGTCCGCGGGTGAGGAAAATCTTCTGCGCGCCGGGTAGCGCGGCGATCGGCGAGTTCGCTGAGACGGTTGCAATCGCATCCGATGAAATCGACAAGCTCGCCGAGTTCGCGGCCAAAGAGAAAATCGATCTCACCGTCGTCGGCCCCGAGCTGCCTCTCACCCTCGGCATCGCCGATTTTTTCGAGGCGCGCGGCTTGAGAATTTTTGGCCCCAACAAAGCCGCCGCGCAGCTCGAAGGCAGCAAGGCTTTCGCCAAAGAGATCCTGCGCGCCAACAAAATTCCCACCGCATCGTCTGAAACGTTTAGGGATGCAGCTTCGGCGAAGAACTACTTATCTCAGCAACAACCCCCGTACGTGATCAAAGCCGACGGCCTCGCCGCTGGCAAGGGCGTGCTCATTTGCGCAGACCGCCGTGAGGCCGAGGCGGCCGTTGAAGCATTTCTTGTGCGTAAAACTCTCGGGGAGGCCGGCGATAAAGTCGTCATCGAAGAATTCCTGGATGGCGAAGAGGCGTCTTTTATGGTTCTAACGGACGGCGAACATATTCTGCCGCTCGCCTCCTCCCAGGACCACAAGCGCGCCTTCGACAACGACCAGGGTCCGAATACCGGTGGTATGGGAGCCTATTCTCCCGCACCCGTGGTTACGGCGGAGATGCATGAAAGGATTCATCGAGAAATCCTCGCGCCCCTTCTGCTCGGGCTCAAGACGCAAAAAATCCTCTATCGAGGCGTCGTCTATGTCGGGCTGATGATTACCCAAGACGGCCCAAAGGTCCTGGAATTTAATGCGCGCTTCGGCGACCCCGAGTGCCAGCCCATTATGATGCGCTTGAAGAGCGACCTCATCGCGCTGATGGAAGCAACGATCGACGGAACACTCGAAAAGGTTGACGCGGAGTGGCACGATGATCCGGCTGTGTGCGTGGTGTTATGCGCCGGCGGCTATCCGGGTCCGTATGCTAAGGGCAAAGAGATTCATGGCCTACAAAAGTTGAAGAACTGGCAAAGCGGATTCGTTTTCCATGCTGGCACCGTGACCGAAAATGGTCGCTGCCTCACATCCGGAGGTCGCGTACTCGGCGTGACGGCGCGCGGCGTCAGTATCGCAGAGGCGGTCACTGAAGCGTACCGCGCCGTCAGGAAAATCTCATGGGAGGGTATGCACTATCGCAAAGACATTGGCCGAAGGGCGCTCAAGAAGGTCTAGCGTCTCGAGTCTCGAGTGTGAAGTTCAAACCCGAGACTCTGAACGCGAGACCCTGAGCTCAA
>JAICHC010000264.1 GCA_025922795.1 Candidatus Binatia bacterium
CTTACCCCATCCAGCGTCAGTAGTAACGTCAAGACATGTGTCGCCATCTCTATTTACGCCGTCGGCGGATCCCAGCGTTACGATCCTCGGAGAGGCAGGATCGGTGTGAAGCGGCGTGATAATGTTAGCCGAACACACCCCGGATCTGGCCCCATCATGGTTAGAATCGCCATCTGTGGCGAAGTAGAGACCAATGTCATACCGCGTCGAAGCGGTGGTCGTCACATGAAAGTCTGCAATAAACGAGAATGTCTGGCCACTGTTGCACTGGGTAAGAGGGGCACCGTTGGTGTCCCGGATGTTGTCCGCGAAGGCAACCTGGATGTCATTGGCCGTACACACCAACGATTTACCGGCTTGCTCTTGAATACAACTCTGCGCAGACGCCGACCGGGCGCCGAGGAGTAGCGCGCCCAGTGCGAAGCCACCCAGGAACAGGCTCCAGATACCGAGCCTGGCCCACTGTCTTTTCTTTTTACACATACTTTTCCTTTCGGTTTTTGCCCGCGTGCTTGCGTCCGATATTTCACGAGGACCGACTTTATTATGTTAGTGGCCCGCACACCCACTACGGGACGCAGGCTTTCGCAAGCGACAGCGTTTGTACCGAAAATTGCTGCGCTCAACAATTGGATTTTAGTCGCATTGGACTTTGGTCTAACTCTGCGGACTCAAATTTCTGAACGAGCTTGTATCGAAGAGGAGGTCGAACAACGAAATGACTGCGTCACGACCAGACCGAACAGCTCTGGTTCTTTGGATCGCGCGTACTGAAAACGGCAATGAGTTGGGCTTGGCTATCGCCGAGATATATTAGGAATCTTCATCGCCTAACTCGCGTCCAAGGCATTTCGGGGAGAATGCAATCGGTTACGGGAGTCGCTACGGGGAAAAGTTAGGGAGTGTAGGTTACTGTGAATTGGTCTTTGGATTATTGCGCGTGCAGGAAAAGCGGACCACGCGAGGCCCGGTGAAATCCAGACTCTCCTACACTCGACATAAACTTCAGATCGAGTTTACTGCGCAGCCAGCAGGCCATCTATAGCGTCCTTAAACGCGGCGTAGCTCTGAGCGCCAACAATTTTTTGACGGCCTTTATCTCGGATCCGTTGGGCTCGGTAAGCCCGACGAAAAACGTGGGTGTCCCATTAACTCCAGTCTTCTTCGCCTCAGCGAGATCCTTGCGCACTTTTTCCGTGTACTTGCCGCTATCCAGACAAGTTTTAAATTTTGCCGCATCTAAACCAACGGCTTGAGCATGGCTCGACAAATGTGCTGCGGCTAACGCATTTTGGTTAGCAAACAGGCGGTCGTGCATCTCCCAATGCTTTCCTTGCTCACCGGAGCAACTTGCGGCCTCGGCGGCTTTGAATGCCAGAGGATGAATCGATTCTAAGGGGAAGTCACGAAGCACGTAACGAATCTTACCGGTTTTCACGTAATCCTTTTCAATCTGAGGTTGGGTGTCGTGGACGTGCCTCCTGCAGAAAGGACACTGATAGTCGGTGAACTCGACGACCGTAACCTGAGCGTTTTCGTCTCCCTTAATTGCGCCGCCAGCAATACTGACAATCGTTGGGTTCTCCGGTGTGGGGCCCTGGGGTTCCGCAGGGCCTCCTATCTGACCCTGCCGGGCCTGGAGTATAAGAAGTCTCTTCATCTCAGATAGATCTTTCTGCATAGCGAACTGGCCCGCTTTTAGAGTCTCGACCTCCCGTTTCAAGTCACTTAATTCTTGGCTGGGCTGGGAAAAGCTCACATCCGTATAAAACAAACTCAACGCGGCAACGGTCGCCAAGAATAGTTTTTTCATTTCGATATGCCTCCCTAATTTCTGAGTGGCTTAGTGTAATTCGGAACTCGCTACGCTAGGATTCTGGATTGAGATTGAATGATTTACAGAGAAGTCGTCGTTGTGGCGCACGAAGAGTGCCAATTGCGTGCGGCTCGACAGTCCTAGCTTCTTAAAAATATTTGTCAGATGAGCCTTGACAGTTTTTTCGCTGATACTAAGTTGAGATGAAATAGTTTTATTTTGTTCGCCTGTTGCGATCATTGACGCAACATCGCGCTCGCGCGGACTAAGTGACAAGCTGACTGGTGCGGAGTCGGCCGGCTTGTTGTAGTTCACAAAAGCTTCCTTTCTGACACGGCCCGAGCTAACCTCACTTCTGATAAATAGGGAAATAAGTCGTCGCTCTGCCCAGATCTCTCCGACGCTAACTACATCGACAGCCTTTCTTAGGGAAGCGCCAGTAATGTTTTTTGAACAGTATCCACTTGCGCCCGCTCTTATGACGGCGATAGCTTCGTCATCTTTGATATCGTCCGTCAAGAAAATAATCCGAGTAGCTGGGTTTGCTTGCCGCAGGTTTTTCAGATGTCGAATACCGCGGTGGTGAATTGCATCCGAATCGAGCAACAAAACGGTCGGTTTGTGTTGTGCAAGTGTTTGACGTAATCCGATCTCATCTCTGATTTCGTGAACGGGATAAGAGCCAGCGAGCGCCTGCCGCCAACGCTTGCGAACCTTATCAGAACGACTTCCGAGTACGACCATGATTGTTTGCTATTGTTTAAACACGAAACAATGCGGATGAAGCAGCCTAAGGTGTCCGAACAACAGCTCTCCTTTTCCTATATTGTCCGTATCTTGTTTTCTGTGGACCAAAACTGCAATCCCGTGCACTGCGCAATCGACATGCCGTACTTGTTTAGCGTATAGAACTCCCAAGCAGGATGCAGAAATACTACAAACTCAGACGACAAAATAGTTTCAGGATGCCTCAATCGGAAACCAACAACAGTCAATCGGGTGTGGCTGCCTGAGATACCCCACAAGTCCTCCCCGATGTTGGCTTCGAAACTGCCACGCAGATAGCCGGTAGCGGTCGCGCACACACCGAGAAGTCTTCAAACGTTTGTTTCATCTTTAACCTTGAACGTTGGAACGGCCGTTGGGCCTCCTTGGAGTCGCAGCCGTGCGTGATACCCCAGACGTGACCGTGGAGAAAATGGGGGTTTACGCGCGGCATCGCTTGTTTCTTAGCACGTGCGTTTCAACGCAAAACCAAGCGCTAAGCCACGCTATTTATGCAATCGTATACCGCTGAATCAATAGCTTGTGCTGGTCCGACCCAGCCCTGTTTACTCGACGGAAAGGCGCGACCGAGAAGTGCCGAATGTCAATAAAAAGAAGCGACTCCATCACTGTTCCCGCATGCTTTAAGCGTTGGTTCGACGCGGCTCACCTGCAAATCCGGAGGGACCTTCGATAAAAACATTCGGGGGCGACGCCTTTGGATAATTCTCATTCCTTCTGACGCCCCGCAGTTTGCTGCCGGGTACTTCATTCGCGATCTCCGATTGGTTTGTGCGTTACCGCGATTTGCCCGGCCGTCGTCGAATAAAACGCAACACGCAGAGTTTAAAGCGCCTTTTGCTATCAGAGCTTTGCAACGAAGAGGTTGTACAGCCATCCGAAGAGCAGGCCGGCGAGTGCTCCGGCGAGCAATGAGTACAATGTTCCGACGATGATGCCGATGGGCCCGCTTACGGGGTCGTAGCCAGGATAGAGTGAAGTGAGCATTGCCAAATAGGCGCCGCCGTAAGGACGCAAGATGAGATTCAGAAACGAAATAAAAATAAAGCAAACGGCTTTGACGAGCGCGCCGGTGATGACCAGCGCCTTGATGGAAAGTTTCATGGGCCGTCTCCAGGGCAGCTGGCCACTATAAGCGATTCTCTGGCTCCCGGGTCACCTCGCGCGGATCCTTGTCTTCGCGTAGTCCAACGAACGCGGCACCGCGCAGATGGCCATCGGGAGTCCACTCGGTAAACTCAATTTGAGCAACAAGTTCCGGTTCGAGCCAGCGGCAATTTTTCATTTCTTCACCCGTGAGTGCCCACTGCGTTCTTTTCTTCTCCGGGAGATTCGCGAAAGGGCATTCCGTCGTCTCCAGCGGCTTGAGTTTCGTGAAAACTTCGCGGCGCAGTCGAGGCACAAAGCCGTTCCTGACCTTCGCTACGAAATAAAGTTTGTCCTCGTGATATTCACCGATAATCAGCGCGTCGAAAGGACTTCCCGGAGTGTAGCCGCCGATCACAAACTCCTGTGAACGGTTCAGCTTGTACTTGACCCAGGCGCCGCTCCGTCTCCCCGACTCATAAGACGAGTCCTTGCGCTTGGCGAGGACCCCCTCGAAGCCGAGCTCTTGGGCGCCGCGCAACAGCTCGTCGGGGTCAACGTCGAAATTCTCCGATAAGCGAATGGATTCATCGAAGGAGGCGAGCGCTGCGGCGAGCAGGGCGCGCCGCTCGGTGAGTTTCAACGCGAAAAGACTCCGACCCCGGTAAATCAGCAAATCGAAGGCGTAAAAGCGAATCGCGCCGGCTTTGGAGCGGTGGTGCTGAAGCAAATTGAACGACGCGCGGCCGCGTTCGTCCAGGGCGACGACTTCGCCGTCAAGGAGGGTATCGGGCGGAAGGCCGTCGCAGGCTTGGGCGATAGTCGGGAAATCTCTGGTAAATAAGTTGCCGCGGCGGGACCATAGGGTTACACCGCGGGAGTCTTTCCCCGCGAGGCAGCGGTAGCCGTCGAGCTTCACTTCGTAGAGCCATTGATCCGTTGCTTTCGGAAGCTCGCTCACCGATTTCGCGAGCATGGGCTCGACAAATTTGACCCGCGCTTTGGGTAGCGATTCGAGATCGACAAGCGGTTCTTCGATCGTTGAAGCTGTTTCGGAATTATTTCTATTGCTGTGCCAGACGGCGTCCTGGGCTTTGGCGATTTGTTCCATCGAGCGGCTGGTCAATGCGGATGAATCGTCTTTTTTGTCGGAGAGCCGCTCCATGGGGCTCCCGCCCTTGATCAGCAACCAGGCGTTGTCCTTGCCGTCGCGGTCCTTGCCCTTGACGAGAATCCATTCTCCGTTGAGTTTCTTGCCGTGAAAAACAACGTGAAGCTTTCCCTGCCAATAGTTTCCATCAATGACCTCGTAGGTGCCGATGTCCCAGACCATGACCGTGCCGCCGCCGTATTCTCCCTTGGGAATCACGCCTTCGAATCTTGCATAGTCCAGCGGATGGTCTTCGACCGCCATGGCGAGCCGTTTTTCATGGAGATCATAGGGTGGTCCTTTTGGCACGGCCCACGATTTTAGCGTGCCATCCATCTCGAGA
>JAICHC010000265.1 GCA_025922795.1 Candidatus Binatia bacterium
CGCATATGCCCCGCCTCGATGACATCGACGAATACTGCATCGAGATCAACCGGCTGGAAAATGCCGCGGACGATATCTATCGCAAGGCGAGCGGCCAATTATTCGAGAACGGCACGTCGCCTATGGACGTGATCAAGTGGCTCGATATCTACGAGATTCTGGAATCGGCCACGGACCGCTGCGAGGACGTCGCCAATCCCCTCGAAACCATCGGATTGAAAAATTCCTGAAGCCCGCACCTTCGCAACATGCTCGACGCCTACTGGTTACTCTACGGGGTTCTTGCGCTCATTCTCGCCGCCGAATTCGTCAACGGCTGGACCGATTCGCCCAATGCGATCGCGACGGTGGTCTCGACTCGAGTCCTGTCACCCTACCAAGCTGTGATCATGGCGACCGTACTAAACGCGATCGGCGCCATGTCGGGCACCGCGGTAGCCGCCACGGTCGGCAAAGACATTATCAGTGCTGATGTGATCAACTTAACAACCGTCGCGGCCGCGATGGTGGCAATCATACTTTGGAGCACCCTTGCCTGGTACTACGGCTTACCGACCAGTGAAAGTCACGCCCTGATCGCAAGCCTTACGGGAGCCGGCTTGGCAACCGCCGGACCGTCCAGCTTACTGTGGACGGGTTGGAGCAAGGTTCTTGTCGGGCTGGTTTTTTCCACCTTCCTGGGTTTTTTCGGCGGTTTGCTTCTGATGGCGATTCTTTACCGCAGCCTGGCCAATAGCCGGCCGGGGACCGTGCGCAGGACTTTCGGGCGCTTACAGATTCTCTCCGCCGGCTTTATGGCGTTCAGTCACGGCTCGAACGACGGGCAAAAATTTATCGGCGTGTTTACCCTGGCGCTCATGCTGGGCGGCATTTTGCCAGCCTTTCAGGTGCCGATCTGGGTGATTCTACTGTGCGCCGTGACGATGGGTCTCGGCACTGCGATCGGCGGCTGGCGCATCGTCAAGACGATGGGGCTTCGACTCACTAAACTCGAACCGGTTCACGGTTTTGCCGCCGAAACCGCCGCCGCGCTCACCATTGAACTTGCAACACGCCTCGGCATTCCGCTGAGCACGACCCACACGATCAATACCGCCATCGTCGGCGTCGGCGCTACCAGAAGATTTTCCGCTGTACGTTGGGGAGTGACCTTTGACATCGTGGCCGCCTGGATCCTCACGTTTCCGGTGTGCGGTGCGATCGGCTGGCTGGCAACGAAACTGCTGCTGATGTTGACTCCTGCGTGACCTAAACATTTGGTTCCAGTCCAAAACGCCCATCATTCCGGGCCATCTCATTTCTCGCCGTGCTTAGATTGTCTCAGAACGGTCATTCCTGAGTTCCTTTGACAACTCAGGATAAGTCCGCCGAAGAATCTGCATCCACGTTAATTTCTTGTTGCGCCACTGACGCGGGGGAGGATGACAGGAGGAGAAAGTTCGCCCACAGAGATTAGAATGCCGGAACCGTTTAGATCTCATGCCGGCCTTCCAGCGCCTTACCTAAGGTCACGGCATCGGTATATTCGAGGTCTCCTCCCATGGGCACGCCGCGCGCGATGCGCGTGACCGAGACCCCCATCGGTTTGATCACCTTGGAAAGATAGAGCGCCGTCGCTTCGCCGGTCATCGTCGGGTTGGTAGCGACAATCACTTCCTTCACCCGATTATCGCGCAACCGCTCCAGCAACTCCTTGATCCGCAGAGCGTCCGGCCCGATGCCGTCGAGCGGGGAAATCGTGCCGTGAATCACATGATAGAGACCGCGATACTCTTGCGATTTTTCCACGGCGATCAGGTCGGCGGGTTCTTCGACCACGCAGATCTTGTCGGCTTCGCGCTGGGGATTCCGGCAAATGCCGCAAAGCGACCCGTCATCGTTTTGCGGCGTGACTTCGCTAAATCCGAAACAGCGCGCGCAAAGCCCCATTTCTTGACGCAGCCTACCGATACTGTCGGCCAGCCGCATTACGTCGTCCTTGTTACCCTTCAACATGTGAAAGGCCAGACGCGCCGCCGTTTTTTCTCCAATGCTTGGGAGCTTTGACAATTCTTGTACCAGACGAGCGAGGGGGGCGGGATAAAGTGTCATGGCATCAGTCCTGGAATCTTCAATCCTCCGGTGAGTTTGCTCATCTCCGTTGAAGCCAATTCGCGCGCCTTTCGCATGCCGTCGTTCACTGCCGCCAGAATGAGATCTTCCAACATTTCCTTCTCCGAGGAATTGATCACCGATGGCTCGATCTGAACTGCGGTAATGTTGAACTGGCCGTTAACCGTAACTTGAACCATGCCGCCGCCCGAAGAACCTTGGACGGTCTTATTGCCCAGCTCCTCCTGGATTTTGGCCATCCGGGACTGCATCTCTTGGGCTTGCTTTAACAGATCACCCATTGCGCCTATGCTCGCCATCTTGGTTCCTCCTGCTACGTCGCGCGCTCTCCGCGCCAACCTCATTAATTTTCGCTGCGCACATTGCGCACCGACCCGCCGAAGATGCGCAGCGCCTCTTTGACCATTGAGCTACGCTCATCGCCGGCGTTCCCCTCGGTTGTTTCGGCGGTACTGGAAACGCTGTCAAGAATCATATTCACGATCTGCACGTTCACGTCCTGAGCAAAAAACCTGCTGGCCTGCTCCTTAAGCGTGGCAAGATTGTCACCATCGAGCAAGAAGGCGAGATGATGGCGCTCGGACACGCCGATTCTCATCCGTCCGGGAGGTAGCTCCAGCGGTTTACCGGCTTCGAGATGGGAAGCTAGAAACTTTTTTTCTTTGCCGACAAAGGCAACGAACTCGGGCCATGACCCGGCCGCGCTGAGACGACCGGCGGAACCGGCGGGAGCTGCAGCGGGCTCAGGCTGGATTGCCGGTGCGGCTTTTTCGCTAAAACGTGAAACGCCAGGCTTGCCGGCTCCCGAGACGGATTTTTCCTCCAAACGATCGAGCCGTTCGATCAGTTCTGCAACCGGCACAGTGTTCGGCAGCCCGGCTAACCGAATCAAGACACTCTCTAGCGCGAAGCGCGGCGTGGCGGAACGCGCGATTTCTTCGTCGCCCGCTGCCATAAAATCCAGGTAGTCGAGCAGCGTCTCGACCGAAATGGGCCGGGATTGCTCAGTGAGGTCGGCGATCTCCTGATCGGGCAAGTCTAATAATTGGGCCGCAGCGGATTGTTTGCTCGCACCGGCGCTACGACCGGCGCTTACCAGACGGGCGACTAAAAGATTTCTAAAGTGCTCGACCAGATCGCGCGCAAGCCGATTCACATCGCGTCCTTGATTGATGACTTCAGCGACCAGCTCGACGCACCGGTGAGCGTTGCCCGCAAGCACCGCAGCCGAGATTTCGTATAGAATGCGCCGCTCGGCGAGCCCAAGAATGTCCTGAAGTAAGACATCGTCGACCGCCCCCTGTTTACCCTTGATAGCCGACGGTTCTGCAAGCGCAAGAACCTGCTCCAGTAACGACTGAGCGTCGCGCATGCTGCCGTCCGCCTCGCGCGCCAACAGCACCAGCGCCCCTTCGGTGATGTCGAGTCCCTCGCTCCTGGCGATGGCGCGGAGACGCTCGACGATTTCGCGCATTTTGATGCGGCGAAAGTCGTAGCGTTGGCAGCGCGACAGGATCGTCGCCGGCAAGCGGTGCGGCTCGGTAGTCGCCAAGATAAATTTTACCGAAGACGGCGGCTCCTCCAGAGTTTTTAAGAGCGCGTTGAACGCATCCTTGGTGACCTGATGCACCTCGTCAATGATATAAATTTTAAAGCGGCAGTTGGCCGGTTGGTAACGCACGTTTTCGATGATCTGGCGGATTTCATCGATGCCGCGATTCGACGCTCCATCGATCTCAAGAACGTCGATCGAGCTTCCCTGGACAATCTCTTGGCACTGGGTGCATTCGTTACACGGATCAGGCGTCGGCCCTTTCGCACAGTTCAGCGCTTTGGCTAGGATGCGTGCGGCCGTGGTTTTTCCCACTCCCCGAACTCCCGTAAAAAGGAAGGCGTGAGCGATGCGCTCGGCGCGGATGGCGTTTTGCAGAGTTCGGGTAATATGCTCCTGTCCGGCAATATCGGCGAAACTCTGCGGCCGCCACTTTCGTGCAATGACAAGGTAAGACATAAATCAACGCAGGCTGGAAAAACCCCCCGGGGACGGTGAAGCCATCGCGAGTTGCCTGGTTTTTACGGGGATGTCCATTGCTGACAGCTAGGTTGCCCCGTGGCACAGGGGCTGTTCCGGTACCGCTGCTTCCTTCCGGACCTGACGGAGTTCACGGTGCCGCCTTGCACAGGACCTAACTATCAGCAATCGACATCCACTTCGCAGAGAATCGAAAATCGATGATCGCGATCTTCCTTCCTCCATCTCGTTACGACTCGACTGGCGGAGAGGGGGGGATTCGAACCCCCGGTACCCGTATTAGGGGTACACACGATTTCCAGTCGTGCACCTTCAACCGCTCGGTCACCTCTCCGGCTAGGAAATTCACAGGCTTGCGTTCCTGCACTGCTCTCTCGACCGTCGATGTCTCCAAAATATCTCCACGCGGGATTTTTTCGTCGTTTTAGCTCCCTATTCGCCGACTTCAACAACCTACCACAGGAAATTTTTAGGGGCAAAGACGAAACGCAGAATTGATGAGCGATGCACGGTTGAGAGTCGTGCTGCTGGTTTCAAGTATGCCGAAGAACGACATTTTTTGTGTATGTCTCCAGAATGTCTCCACGTAGCGAGCGCATTGAGCGAGGCAGCATGAACGAGAACGGCAATTCTCCCGGTAAAAGCCACCATCAGTGCCGACCACGGCGACCGGCGAGGGTTGAAGCATGGGCTTACCACGATGAAGAAAGCGCTCTCCGTGCTCGGTAACAGGGCGTTAGACGGTAGATTCAAAGTCAGCAAGGAACTGGCGAAGTGGCGCCGGGATTGAATCGAAGACTTGGGTGGTGAGCAAAACATTACCGTGCAGCACAGATGCTCTCCGACTTGTGCGTCAAAAACAAGCTGCTGCTCGACTCAATTAATCAACAGCTGGCTGTTAAGGCGAAAATCCCTGGTAGTCGCCAAGGGAAAAAGCTCTACTGGCGGCGGTCCTGCAAAGGCAGCAACTCGCCGATTAACTCGCCCGCTATCTCGCCCTACTCGGCCTCGAACGCCGGCACA
>JAICHC010000266.1 GCA_025922795.1 Candidatus Binatia bacterium
AACTACTACATCCCGGGCCGAAAGAACAAGTTACACACGCATCCGGGCGAAGATCATACTTTTGTCGTGATGGATGGGCAGGCGACTTTCTACAACAACGACCATCAGCCGACGGTGCTCAACAAGGGGGAAGGCATCATGCTGCCGGAGAATCATTATTATTATTTTCAGAGCACCGGTGAGAAGCCGCTGGCTTTGTTTCGCGTCAGCGCCAAGAAAGGTAACAAGCCGAAAGTCCTGCGTGTCGACAACGAAGGTCATCAACGTACGGACGAGGAAGTCGACTTCGTGGTTGTCGACGGTCAAGTGGTGGAGGGGCAGTTTTGGGAGCTGAAGTAACCCACTATGAGAATCACCGATGTCAAAACCATCCGCCTGCGCGCGACGATTCCCGACGAAGGCCAGGTTTTTAGCCGCTCGGGAGTGAGGAGCACGAGATCGGCAACGCTCGTTTCAGTGGAAACTGACGAAGGCTTGTCCGGCGTGGGTTCCTGTTCCGGCAATGGCGAGTTGATCGAGGTGATCGTCGCTAAAGTTCTTAAACCTTTGCTTGTTGGCATGGACCCGACGGAAATCGACGAGGTTTGGGACAAGTGCTACGTTAGAGGGGGTCATAAAGAATTCGGCACGCGCGGCGTTGGCGTAGTGGCGCTAAGCGGAATCGACATCGCGCTGTGGGATATCCTTGGCAAGCTCCGTGGGGTGCCCCTCTATGAACTACTTGGCGGGAAGTGTCGGGACAAAGTTCCCGTGTACGCTACCGCGCTCTACCCCGACGAACCGTCGAAAGTCGCCAAGCGCGCCCGGGGATTTGCCGATCAGGGTTTTCACGGGGTCAAGATCAAGGTCGGCTTCGATCTCGATCAAGATATTCGCATGGTGCGCGCGGTGCGGCAGGAGCTGGGGAAGGAATTCATCGTGATGACCGATGCCAACCAGGGTTATACTCTGAATGCTGCGCTCCAAGCCTCTGACGCATTCGCTGATTGCGGCGTCCACTGGCTCGAAGAACCGTTGTTCATCGAAGACATCGAAGGCCATAGAATTCTGCGTGAGAAAGGCCGGACGCCGATCGCGGTGGGTGAGAATTTGCACATGGCGTACGCGTTCGAAGATTTTATCGTCCGCGGCGCGGCCGATTTTGTTCAACCCGATGTCGCGCGCGCCGGGGGTATCACCGAGATCCGGAAGATTACCGCACTGGCGGCGAAGCACAACGTGCCCGTGTCGTTCCATACGTGGGGTGACGGTGTCGCGCTAGCGGCTAGCGTGCACCTTTCCGCGGCGCTCAAAGATTGCATCGTGATGGAGCTTGACTACACCTACAATCCATTGCGTGAAGAACTGCTGCTCAACCCATTCCAAGTCGGTAACGGTTTTCTGATTCCTCCCGATCAGCCGGGCCTGGGCGTGGAACTTAATCAACAGGCGCTGCAAAGATTCGCCTTCACCGGCGCTGAGGACCTAGCGATTAGACAGAAGGCCGTAGCCCTCGGGTAATTCGCGGTTCCCAAACTGCGTCAATTTTTCATCGGTGAGTTTATGGCAAGTTGCGCCGGCTGCAACCGCGACAGCTCGTATCCCGACACAGCCTCGGACTTTGCCTACCGCTCTTGAGTTGCTAGTATGATTCGGCTCTCCCATGTACGAGGAAAATACCATTGCAGCGATTGCGACGCCGCCCGGTGAAGGCGGTGTGGCGATCGTCCGTGTCAGCGGCGTCGATGCGGCGTCTATCGCCGGGCGAATTTTTGTTCGGCGTCGAGGCGAAAACGGCCGTCTTAAATCGCATACTCTTTACCACGGATGCATCCGCGATGCTCACAACCATCGCGCCCTCGACGAAGTGTTGCTCGCTATGATGCGCAAGCCGCGCAGCTACACCGGTGAAGACGTTGTCGAGATTCACTGCCACGGCGGCGCTTTTCTAGCCAGACAGATCTTAGGACTGGTTCTCAGGGAAGGCGCGCGCCAAGCTGAACCGGGAGAATTTACCAAGCGCGCATTTCTCAACGGACGGCTCGATCTCACTCAAGCGGAAGCGGTGCTTGATCTGATCCGTGCGCGCACCGATAAGAGTGCAGGCCTCGCGCTCGATCAAATGGGCGGCGCTCTGTCGCACTGGGTAGCCCAACTGCGGGAGGAATTGCTCGATATTCTCGTTCAAATAGAAGCCGCCATCGACTTTCCGGAAGAGGAGGTCGAGCTGCTTCGGCGCCACGAGCTGCTTGGCAAGATCCGCGACCTTGCAGAAAAAATTCACAATATTTCAATAACATACGACTGGGGAAAGCTTTTTCGCGAGGGCGCTCGCGTATGCATTTGCGGCCGGCCTAACGTCGGCAAATCAAGTTTGCTGAATGCCTTGCTCGGAGAAGACCGCGTGATCGTGACTGCTGTCCCCGGCACAACTCGGGATGTGATCGAGGATTCGATTAACCTTGATGGTTTACCCGTTGTGCTATGGGACACGGCAGGCATCCGCGAAAGCGAGGATCAGATCGAACGGATCGGCGTCGATCTGAGCCGTCGGCATTTGACCAAGTCCGATGCGGCGCTAGTCGTGCTCGACGGATCCCAACCGCTTGAGCGAGACGACCAAGCGCTACTCGGGGAGGTGGCGCAGAGAAAAGCTTTAATCGTCGTCAATAAATCCGATTTGCCGAGGAAGCTAATCACTGATGACCTGTTACGGTGTGCCGGCGCCAGTGAAATACAGTCAGTGTCTGCCAAAACCGGGGAAGGGATTGCTGAACTTAAGAAATGCCTGCGAGATCTGCTCATGGAGACTGGCGCCGATGCACCCGTTGTTATTACCAATCTACGACATAGGAGCGCTTTGCAGCGAGCCGAGGCCTCGTTAGCGCGAGCGACGGTTTCCCTCGGCGAGAAGTACGCTCCGGAGTTCGTGGCGCTGGACCTCAATGAGGCGCGCTGCGCACTAGAAGAGATTACCGGCCAGATTCAGAATGAAGATATTTTAGAACGCATTTTTGCAACTTTCTGTATTGGAAAATAGTTATATTATTTTGTTATAAAAGTTTTTAGTCTATAGTCAGACAGCACCGTTTCACGTGAAACGATGAAAAATCCATCATTCGATGTCATCGTCGTGGGCGCTGGTCACGCCGGAATCGAAGCATGCCTCGCAGCTGCGCGGATGGGTTGTGCGACCTTGATGCTAACCTTGAACCTCGATCATATAGGTCAGATGTCATGCAATCCGGCCATCGGCGGAATTGGCAAAGGCCACCTCGTGAAGGAAATCGATGCGCTCGGCGGTGAAATGGGCCGAGCGATCGACGAGACCGGAATTCAGTTTCGCGTGTTAAATACGAAGAAGGGGCCGGCGGTGCGAGCTTCCCGCGCTCAAGCCGACAAGGCCAGGTATCGCGAGCGGATGAAACGCGTCTTGGAGTCGACGAGCAATCTCACGCTTCGACAGGGCAGCGTTGAAACTCTGATCGTTGAAGAGGGCGAGGTAAAGGGAGTAGAGACTCAAGTCGGTGAGAGATTTTACAGCCAAAAGGTGATTCTGACCACGGGCACGTTCTTAAAAGGGCTCATCCACATCGGCGATCGAAACTACTCCGCCGGTCGCGCCGGCGATTTCGCCGTGCATGGCCTCAGTGAGGCGTTAGTTCGGCTGGGGTTTAAAGTCGGCCGGCTAAAAACCGGAACATGCCCTCGACTCGACGCGCGGACGATTGATTTTTCCAGATTGCTCGTCCAGGACGGCGACGACTTTCCCATTCCATTTTCGTTTTCGAATGAGTCGATTACCCAGCGGCAGGTTCCTTGCCATATCACGTACACCAACCGGAGGACGCACGACGTCATCCGCGCTGCCATTCATCTCTCGCCGATGTATTCGGGAGTAATCAAAAGCCGCGGGCCGCGATATTGTCCTTCGATCGAAGACAAGATTAGTCGCTTCGCCGATAAAGAGCGGCATCAGATTTTCCTCGAGCCGGAGGGTCTGGACACCGTCGAGATTTACCCCAACGGTTTGTCTACGAGTCTCCCGCTGGACGTCCAGATCGAGATGGTGCGGTCGATCGACGGCCTGGAATCAGCGGAGATCATGCGACCTGGTTATGCAATCGAATATGATTACTTCGAACCGACTCAGCTGTATCCGTCTCTTGAAACAAAGTTGGTGCAGGGTCTTTATCATGCCGGTCAAATCAACGGCACGACTGGATACGAGGAGGCCGCCGCGCAGGGACTTATGGCAGGGATCAATGCCGTCCTAAGTCTCCGCGGTGATCGGCCGATCGTTTTATCGCGTGAGCAGGCTTATATCGGTGTTCTGGTCGATGACCTCGTCACAAAAGGAACTGACAACGAACCGTATCGAATGTTTACGTCTCGCGCGGAATATCGCCTTTTGCTCCGCGAAGACAACGCAGACCTACGCTTGACCGAGCTTGGCCATACGATTGGGCTTGGGGCTAACGGCTCGTACGAAAGAGTCGAATCAAAGAAAGAGTCTGTAACTGATCTAGCCGACTTCCTGGAGAAGACATACGCCTTACCGAGTGCTCAGACCAATGCGCTGCTCGCATCGTTTCAGTCGGCACAGCTGAGGAACCAGGCCAGTTTGACGCAGCTTCTTCGAAGACCAGAGATATCCATGAATCAGTTAAGACAACTGCGACCTGATATTCCAAACTATCGAGCGGATGTTGACGCGCAAGTCGAGATTCAGATTAAATACCAAGGCTACGTCAACCGGCAGCAAGAAATTGTTGAGCGCTTCAGAAAGATGGAGCACGCGCAGTTGCCTGAGAATACCGACTATTCTAGCATCAGCGGTTTATCACGCGAGGTTTGTGAGAAACTTGCGCGGATCAAGCCCCGTTCGCTCGGTCAGGCCGCTCGAATCCCGGGGATCACCCCGGCTGCAATTTCGCTGCTGTCATTCTATATCAAAACCAAAACAGCCTAGCCTAACTTGTTGGTCGGTTCATGGAGCTGTGGAATCCAACTAACCCCTGGATCCAACACGCGGCCTGCGTAGCCGCGGCAGAGCTCCTAGCGTAAAGTACAAATCGCATTACATTCTCTTGAATTTACAGGGCGAATAATGACCTACGAAGGTCAATATTCCACGTTCCACGTGAAACGAAATATTTTCTTTCAATTATTCGATTTATATGGT
>JAICHC010000267.1 GCA_025922795.1 Candidatus Binatia bacterium
AAGCGTTTTGCCGAGACAAAATTTTTGCGCGAAACCAAGACGCTGGCGCTGGCGCTGCTTGCACTCAACGGCGGCAAAGCGAATCCGTTTCGGATCTAGACATGCTTCACCGACGCGATTTCATAAAATATTCCGGGCTGGGCGCGCTGTACCCGATTGTCGCCGGTTGTCAGCCATCGGTCAGGTGGCGCCCGGAAGCGTTCCGTAGAAAAGACCTTTCACGCGTGGCCGTGTTGAAGGCCGAAAGTTATCACCGGCCGCTCCAAGACGTGATCGTGAGAGGCATCAAGCTCTGCAACTTGGACGTCAAAGGGAAAAACATCCAGCTCAAGCCCAATCTGGTCGAATTCGATCCCAAGGGCGTGATCAACACCAACCCCGTCGTCATCGAAGCCGCGATCGACTCGTTCCGTACATTGGGAGCGGCCCAGGTTATCGTCGCCGAGGGCCCCGGACACCGGCGCGACAACGAGTACTTGCTGACCGCGTCGGGCTTGTACGACGTGGTCAAACAGCATCGAGTTCGTTACGTCGATCTCAATTCCGACGATGTTCGCCCGACTCCGCTGCGCAGCAGCTTCACCAACCTGCGGCAGTTGTATTTGCCGGAGAATCTCTATAACGCCGATTTGCTCGTCTCCATGCCGAAGCTTAAAACCCATCATTGGGCCGGCGTGACGCTGTCGTTAAAAAATATGTTCGGCGTGGTCCCCGGGACCGTCTACGGCTGGCCGAAGAATATTCTTCACTGGCAGGGAATCCACGGGAGCATCCTGGACATCAACAGCTCGCTGCCGCTGCCGCAGTTCGCGATCATCGACGGCATCGTCGGGATGGAAGGCAATGGTCCGCTTCAGGGCCAAGCCAAAGCCAGCGGCGTGCTGATTTTCGGGGACGACCTGGTGGCGGTCGACGCGACCGCGGCCAGAGTGATGAAGATCGATCCGCAGAAGATTAAATACCTGGCCAATGCCGGCGAGTTTTTGGGAAATTTAGCGCACGACCGAATCGAGCAGGTCGGCGAACCGATCGACAAAGTTCAACAGGATTTTCAAGTCATTGACGACTTCAAGGACCTGAAATCGACTTAAGCTTAGCGCCCGCTGAAATTCGCCCAACACCATATTTCCGTAACCTACCGATTGATCGAACCTTCCGTGGCTAAAACGTTTTCGCCTCTCTGATGCCTTATTTGCGAGCCTATAAACCCTATGTTAGCTTCCAGCGTTGGCGGGGATTATGGCATCGCTCGGATTGTACTTACCTGCGGTAATATTCATTTCTCTTGTCGGTAGTTTCTTGCCGCTCATGCGCGAGCTGTCGCAAAGAGCATTGGCGCTGCTATTGAGTTTTAGCGCGGGAGTGCTCCTCGGCGCGGTTTTTTTTCATATGCTGCCCGAGATCGGCGAAATGCTCGGCGAAAATTTGGGTTGGCCCATCCTGGCGGGCTTTCTGTTGATCTTCGTCATGGAGCGCTTTGTTTTTGTCCATGCGTGCGAGGAACGGGACTGCGATATTCACCAGATGGGAATCCCCGCTTTCATGGGCATCTCGCTGCACAGTCTGCTCGATGGTCTAGCGCTGGGCGCGGGACTCATGCTGCCGCAGTTGGGCCCGGTGGTCTTGCTCGCGGTGATCATCCACAAGATGCCCGACAGTATCTCGATTACGTCGATTTTGCTTTCAGCCGGCTGGAGCCGGCGCAAAGTGGCGATGCTGAGTTTGCTTTTTTCTTTGACCACGCCGGTCGGCGCCTTGCTGGCCTATTTTTTTTTCCGCGCGCTCTCCCCCGAGAATGTCGCGATCGCGATCGGCATTTCCGCCGGCACGTTCCTCGCGATTGCCACCGCTGACATCCTCCCCCAAGTTCACCGCATCGAAGAACGCAATCCGCTGACCCTGGCGTTCCTAGTTTTGGGATTAGCCGTTAGCTGGATCGGCCATGCCTTCGCCCACTGATCGGTTGAATTTCTCGAATCCCCGCGCGATTCACCTTGCCGCAGGAGTCGAGCGAAGAATTCGCAACGCCTTGCGCAGATGCTCGGCCGCCTCGTCTTTTTTGCCCAGTTCCATGAGCGCCCGCCCGAGGCTTTCGTGTGCTTCGGCGTCTTCACTGTGCAGCTGCGCCGCCGCGCGAAAGTAATGCACGGCTTCGTCTAACTGACCTTGAGCTGCCAGCACCTGACCCAGTCTCAGCGATATTTTAATATCGGTGGGATCAGCTTTTGCCGCAGCTTTGAGAATATCCGTCGCCTCAGCGGAACGACCTTCGACGGCCAAGATAGTCCCCAGTTTGAGACGGGTCTCGTTACGCTCGGGCGCCAACTCAAGGAGCTTGCGGAAATGTTGCACGGCCTCGGCGATATGCCCCAGGTTGACCAACCCCGCGGCCAAATTATCTCGAGCCTCCAAGCCCTGCGGGTTGTGTTGGACAACAATCCGATAATGCTCGACCGCTTCCGCGATTTTTCCGCGCTTCTGCAATAACAGGCCGGCTTTTTCGTGCGCATCCCAGCGCTGCGTGTCGATTTCCGCGACTCGCTTGTAAAACGCCACGGCGTCGTCGTATTTTCCCTGCGCCTCAGACAGACCCGCAAGGTTGAAGTAAGCACGACTGCTGGGGTTCGCCGCGACCGCCTTTTTCCACAAAGTCTCAGTGTCTCGCCAAGCTGGAATCTGCAACCAGGTAATCGCTCCAAGCACGACGAGTAAAGTCACCGCAACTCCAGTTGCAAGACGAGCCTGCAATCTTCTACGGACGTTGCCGAGTTCAAAAAACTGCAAGACAGCAATACCTACCAAGAGCGCCCATGGAAGACCGGCTAGATAAGTGTAGCGATCCGCCAAAATCTGCTGCGCCGGAAAGTCCGCTCTAAAGACAGGCAGCAAAAGCACAAGATAACAGAACCAGGCAGCCGGCAGAGCAGGCCACCTCCTTCGGATCGCGATGGCCGCCGTGCAAATTAACATGCTCGCGAGCACAGAGACCGCCATAGACCACCCTCGCAGCTCGTACGCCGGCGATAGTCCTACCGGTAGGATTGCTTTCCAGAGATAAAACGCAGGTGCCGCAAGTTGGTGCAGCGTCCAATCGACAATGTCGGCATCGTAGAATACGGCAACAGACGGCTTGTAAATGCGCGCCATCATTGCGACCGCACAGAATCCTGTGGCCGCAAGGAAATAGGGATTCTTCTCCGTGTACAGTCGCTGTGTGTCCGAACGAAAAGGACTCGGTAGTCCGGCCGAGCGACGCAATGGATAGGCGTCGAGAATTAACAAAACAACTGGCAGCACCAATCCGGCGGGTCCGGCCAACAGTGAACAAACATAACCGAAGACGGAAACGCGCATCCAGCTCGCTGTTGCGCGGCCATCTTCAGTGAGCTGGTTGGCGCGTAGATAGCCATACGTACTCAATAGAAAAAAGAGCGCCGCCAAAATGTCTGCGCGGCCGGAAGCCCAAGCAACAGATTCGATGCGTAACGGATGAAGGGCAAACAGCAGAGCCGCCAGAGCGCCTGCAATCTCCGCAGTCATTGCCCGTTCTGGCGCTTCGCTGGTACGGGCCAAGGAGATCAGACGCAATGCGACATGATAAAAGACGACGGCACTGCTGGCGTGCAATAACAGACTTGTCAAATGAAAACCGAACGGATCCATCCATCAAAGCATGTAATCAAGCGAATACGTCAACCAGAGGAGCGGTTGGTATGCACCCGATTCAAAGCTCGTCGCCATCCTCTGCAGCTGGAGCCAGCCGATGCCACGATAACTCGAGTTATTGACAAGTGTAGAATTGTCCCACTCGACAAAGGTGTTTTTCAAAACCGGGAGAAAGGTCAAGAATGTTACTGCTACGACGAGGGCAGGAATCCAATTTCGTAGCTGCGATGGGACACGACATTTTGAACTGGCAAAGTCGTGACTCATGGATAAATCCTGCCGCAGCACGGGGTGGTTCGGGCGCGTTCTTGGCGCCGTGCTGGCTTTTTTTGATCTCATTTAAATAGCGGCTCGAATCTATCTTCTTCGACGATTTCGGCGCGAATGCTTCACCGGACGCGATTTCGACGACGCTTGTGAAACTCCCTGGCTAGATTTGACCGCTGCACCTTCGGTAGTCTGGAGGCTTGGATTTCCCAACCAGTGATACGCCAGCTCTCCTGTCACCCCCACGATGAGCGACGACAGGAACAACATCTGGTAATATTCGTAGTTGGCAAAAATAAATCTCAGCTTGAGCGACGGGACACCGGGCTCCATCACTCCTTGCAGACCATACCAGGCGCCCGAGGCCGCGAACACAGCGCTATACAACATGCTTCCAAAAACCAGCGCGCGAGCCACCGATCCTTTCCAACCTTCCAGTTGCCAAATGGCCGTCAAGCCGAAGACGAGAACTGCATACAAAGGCAGAAAGAATCGGCCCATGCCCCAGCCCACCGAACCGTGGTGCTCCATGGTAATGATGAATAGAAAATGGCCTACCGCCAAGGTCAACAGCAGTTTTCTGACGGAAGGATCTGCGGGACGCCAGAGAACTAGACCCAAGGCCCCCATGAGGAACACGGGAAACAGCGACAGCAGGCCATACTCGGCGTGCCAAAGATAAAAGCCGGTCTTTTCCCATGCGTTGAACACATCAAGGGGCGATGGATAGTTTTTGTCAAATCCACCGGCGGAGTAACCGGTCGCCCAAAACGAGCCAAACGACATCATATTGGCGATCGGCAATATGGCCAGGGTCGGCAAAAATCCTGACGCGAAGAGAACGGTCTCACGACGAGACGGTCCCGCGGCTAAAATGAAAAAACAAATCAGCAACACGACCGGGAGAACTAGATACGTCGTCACGACGCTGTATGCGAGCAATAATCCCGCTACAAACGGACGGAGCACAACCCCAAAGCCCTGTGCCGGTTGGCATACCCAGACCGTCCCGCCGATAAGGATCAATGCCACGGCGAGACTATCGTGGTACAGCACGCCGGATGCCGCCCACCAAGGGCTGCAAAGAGCCAAAACGATACTGGTCAGCAACGCTGGCTGCCAGGGTGCTCCCCATCGGCGAGCCAGAATAAAAACACACATGACGCCAAGCGCGCCCAGCGGCGCGGTCAGCAGCCAGACAAGCCATCGCCAGACCAAACGTTCGTC
>JAICHC010000268.1 GCA_025922795.1 Candidatus Binatia bacterium
AACTGGATTAGTTATTAAGGAGTTCGTTAGTTAGTAGACATGCTGGGACGAAGGGGCGAGTCGTCGAAAGCGCAGGCATCAGGAGTCAAAGGACGCTTTCGTACCCCCCCGCGCAAAATTACGCACTCGGGGCGTGGATCGGGTGGTGGCCGATGACGCCCAGACGCTTGGCCTGGGCTTGGAACGAGTCGTCCTTCGTATCCAACCCACCTTGTTGTCTAGATACTTATGAACTCCATAATAGATTAAGATTTCGCGAGGGAAGGATGAACCGTCAAATCAAATTCGGGCCGGCTGTTGTAACTGCATCGCTGATTCTCTTAACTGCGGGCTGCAGCGTCGGGCCGGACTATAAAGAACCCGCACTGGCGGTGCCTGCGGCATGGACGGAAGCGCAACCAAAAGGTGTCGATACCCGTCCGGCGGAGCTGGCGCGCTGGTGGACGGCGTTCGACGATCCGCTGCTCAACTCGCTGGTCGAGCGCGCTGTCCAATCGAACTTGGATCTGCGCATCGCCGAGGCCCGCATCCGCGAAGCGCGCGGCGCACTCGGCGTTGCGGGTGCCGATCTGTGGCCAACCGTGGATGTATCGGCCTCCTATTCGCGCAACCGCGCCAGTGGGAATGCAGTGGGCTCGCCGTCTCAAGGTGCGGTGGCGGCGCCGGCTGACGTCAGGCAGTTGGAGCAGGATTTGTTCAAGACCGGTTTCGACTCCCGATGGGAGATCGATATTTTCGGCGGTGCGCGCCGGCGCATTGAAGCGGCGCAAGCGAACGTCGATGCATCCATCGAGGATCGGCGTGACGTGCTGGTCACCTTGCTCGGCGACGTGGCGAAAAACTATATCGATTTGCGCGGCTTTCAAAGGCGTTTGGAGGTGGCCCAAGCAAACCTCAAATCGCAGCAAGAGACTTTTGATCTGACGCGCGTGCGCTTTGATGCTGGACTTGCGAACGACCTGGAAGTGGCCCAGGCCGAAGGGCAGGCAAACGCGACGGCAGCGCAGATTCCAGTCCTGCAAAGCGCCGTCAAAGAGGCCGCCTATCGACTGGATCTCTTGCTCGGCGCGCAGCCGGGAACGCTATTGGACGCGCTCGCCAAGGAGACCCCCATCCCGGCGCTACCGCCGCAAGCTAAGGTTGGCTTGCCCGTTGATTTGCTGAGACGGCGCCCCGACATTCGGCGCGCCGAGCGGCAATTGGCGGCAACGACGGCTCAAATCGGCGCGGCGACGGCTGACCTTTATCCGAAATTCTCGCTAGCCGGAGCAATCGGCTTGCAGAGCGTCAGCGCCGGCGACTGGCTTACCGGGGGAAGCCGCTTTTGGTCTATCGGCCCAACGATTAGCTGGCCGGTTTTTGACGCCGGTAAGATCCGCGCGAACATTGAAATTCGCAACGCCCAGCAGGAACAGGCATTGCGACTGTACGAAAAATCGGTACTGACCGCGTTCGCAGACGTGGAAAACGCGCTGGTCAACTACGGCAACGAACAAACCCGCTATCGCTCGCTACTGCAAGCAGCGACGGCGAATCGACGCGCAGTCGAGTTGGCCAATGAGCTTTATGTGCGCGGCCTCAACGATTTTCTCAACGTTCTGGACGCGCAGCGGGCGCTTTACACAACCGAGAATGATCTGGCCCAGAGCGAAGCGACGATGGCCGCCAATCTGGTCGCTCTCTACAAAGCCTTGGGCGGCGGTTGGCAGACGAACTGACCAAAAGAATGCCGTGTGGGCGTGCTCGTTCATACTGCCCAATCAAAGATCGGGGTGTGTGTTTCTTGACATCTCACGTCCGTCGCCGGCATCTCGAGTGTCGATGCAGGCGTCAATAGCCCAGAGGAATCTTACTGCTTATTTGATCGGCGGCTGCAGCGCGGTGTTGCACAAACACATATGCGCAAGACACTTTGACGCCGTCACTATCAGGCCTTGCTGCGAACAGCGGTTTGATCTATTTAGGAGACAACTAGCGATCATTTGTTGTGGCTCATTAGCGATCTAAGGAGAGCAGCTATGAAAGACGGATTCAAAGTCATTGACGCCGACCGGCATATTTTGGAACCGACCGATCTTTACCAAAATTACTTGCCGGAAAAATTCAAGCATCGGGTTCGTCTGGCAGGC
Source organism: Candidatus Binatia bacterium (assembly GCA_025922795.1). Next base: position 2,130 of record JAICHC010000268.1, read on the forward strand.
CCAAATCAAACCGTGCGGGAAGTCGATGGCAAACCGGTGTCCGATTCGGCGCTAAGGCCGGGGCGCGTGACGGAGGATTACGGCTATATTTTTTCGTCGTCGAAGCGTTGGCGCGAATGTTTTGCGGACGCGTATGCAAATAAGTTCGATCCGGCGTCAAACGTGCGCGACATGGACCGCGAAGGCATCGACGTCTCGGTGCTGTTTCCGACGATCGGCCTTTACATTATGTGGCGCGATGACATCGATCCGGAGCTGAGCGCGGCGATCTGCCGGGCCTACAACACCTGGCTGGCGGAGTACTGCGATTACGATCGCCAGCGCCTGCACGGCGTCATGCTGATTCCGCTGCAAGACCCCACGCGCGCTGTCGAAGAACTGAAGTATGCGCGCGAGAAACTCGGCCTCGTCGGCATCTTCTGGCGGCCCAACAAATTCTGCGGCCGCACTTTTACCAGTCCGGATTATTACCCGATCTACGATGTCTGTTCCGAGCTCGGAGTCACGATTTGTGTTCATGAAGGCGCGCGCACGATCTTGCCCCAGGCCGGGAGCGATCGCTATAGCGAATTCGGGCGCCATATCGCTTGCCATCCACTCGAGCAGATGCTCGCCTGTTTGAATTTCTGCGCCGACGGCGTGCTGGAAAAATTTCCCAAACTGAAAGTCGCCCACCTGGAGTCGGGTTGCGGCTGGGTGCCGTTCTGGCTCGAGCGCATGGACGAGCATTGGGAGCATGAGTCGCACGGCTCGGCGAAGATCACTAGGGAAAAACCCAGCCATTACTTCAAGCAAAACTGTTGGGTGAGCTGCGAGGCCGGCGAGGAGCTGGCGCCGGTGTTCATCGAACATGTCGGCGACGATTACTTGATGATCGCGACGGATTATCCGCACAGCGATGCCATCGACAAATTCCCCGACAAAACCGTCGGCGCGATCAGCGGCAACGACAAGATCGCCGCCGAATCGCGGCGCAAAATTCTCTGGGATAACCCCACCAAGACGTTTGGACTCGGGGCGTAAACTACGCAAAGAGCAAAGAGCCTGCTTGCTGGAGCTGACGATGCTAAAAACTCATGGTGTGCTTCATTTCAGTTTGCCGGTGAGCGATCTGGATCGGAGCCGGAAATTTTACGAGCAGCTGCTCGGGATGAAAGTCGTCGAGCAGTCGCCCCGAATGGTTTTCTTGCGCACGGGAGATAATTATTTCATTTTGGCGAAAGGAGATGTGCCGCTAAAATACGATTCGACAAAGAGCACACCGGTGCATCACGCCTTCAAGGTGACCAAGGAAGACTTTGAGCCGTCGATCGAGTATTTGCGACAAAACGGCGTTGAAGTTTTTAACATCGAAGACCGTAATGAAGGCGTCTTCTGGGGCCCGCAGGCTTATTTTCTGGATCCGGACGGAAACAAGCTGGAAATCTACGCGGGACCCGGGGCGAAGGACAGGTAATCCGCCAGGCGTCAAATCCGCTCTACCAGGTTTTGCCAGCTTGAACGACGGCTTTTTAGCTCACCCGTTTACTCTCAATATATAGTTTAAGCATCTGAATTGGTTAACTTCAGTAATTGCGTGGGTTGCCGCGGCCTGAGCGTTTGTCCCTGATTTGCTCAATTGGGACAAGATGTTTCTGCTCCATTTACCATTCCAAGAGCGCGCGCTACGTGATTCTAAGGTGGGCCGAATAGACGTACCGTGTTGTCGTACAACAGCTTTCTTTTCTGCGTATCCGATAAGTCTTTGCGCTCAAGGATTTCCAAGGCGGCATTGTCGCGTCCCTCGCCGTGTGGGAAGTCGGATGAGAAAAGCACCTGGTCTTCACCGATCAGCTCGAAGAGCTGGTGCAGCATCTGATCATCCGCTTCCGCCGCCATGAAGATCCTGCCTGATTTGACGTATTCGCGGATGCTGGCGGCCGGCAACTGTGCGGCGTTGGGCATGCTCAGACCGAACGGATGAGCGCCGCGATCGAGCGGCAGATAGTGATCCATCCGCGACACCATGTAGAAAATCCATTCCGCGCCGAATTCGAGAAACGCGACGTTCAAGTCCGGGTAGCGATCCAACATGCCGTGGCCGACAACGGCCATGAAAGCGAGCTGAGCGGGGAGCGACATGCCGATAATATGGCCGTCGTAGATCGATTGGCCGAGTTGAGCGAGGGCCGGATAACTCATCCCCATATGGACGCATAGCGGAAGCTTCGTGCGTGCGAACTCATCCCAGACCGAAAGAAAACTCGGGTTCGAGAGCAGCCGGTCGCCGGCCGTGCCAAACACCACTGCGCCTCGCGCGCCCAAACGTTGCATTTCCTCGAGAGCTTCAAAGGCCTGGGATTGATCGCGCATGGGCAGCAGGCCGGACCATTTGAGTCGCTTCGGATCCGCTTGGCATTGCAGTGCGACGAAGCGATTGTAGGCGCGAAACAGCGCGGCTTCGAACCCCGGATCGGCCGTCATGTGAGCATAGAGTGTGCTCGGGAAAAGCATTTGCGCGTCGAAGCCCATGCGATCAAGGTCGCGCAGCCGCGCCGCCGGATCGGCGAGAGTCATGCTGCCGACCGAGCAATGTTCACGTTTAGTGTCGGCGCCGAACTCGGCAAGGACATTGCGCGGCGTATTGGCTTGTTGCGCACCGGGCCCGAGAGCGTGCGGTTCGAGAGAGCCCTCGATCAACCAGCCCGCGTGGTAATTTCCCAGCCCGGATTCATCATGGATGGTGACCGGGCGAGGGCGCCGGACACGATACGGTTCCGGGAGGTCCTGCCACATTTTCGGACTGATGGAGCCGTGCGCGTCGGCGTCAAAAACACGGTACCCGTGCAGCATGGGAGATCTCCTCCGGTCGGAGTAGCTTTAGTACAAACCGTTCCGCGCCGATAAGACATACCGGCGTGAATTAAAAACGCGCAGCAGGCTTCTGGGGAGCGTGCTGCGCGTCGGTAGCGCCTATACATCACATCGCTGACCGGTTAACGGGACGTTCGCGTCGCACTCCATTTCGTGCCGCCGGCATCGCCTTCCAT
>JAICHC010000269.1 GCA_025922795.1 Candidatus Binatia bacterium
AAGCGCGCAAAGCAGTTTCCGTGTTGTCGGAGAGAAGCACCGGCGACGGTTTACACGGACGTTGATATGGCTGGATGGCTCACCGGCTTGTTGGTTGCGGGTGAGTTTTGCCTTCTGGTTGCGCTGGAGTGGCGCCGGCCGTTAAGGCGAGATGTCGAACCGAAGCTCAGACACGTCACGCGTAATCTTGCCGTTGCGGTCCTAAGCGCCCTCGTGGTCCGGTCGGCTGAAACCCCGATCGTCCAACCTTTCTCCAGGATGATTGAACGGCGCAAGCTTGGGCTTCTTAAGCAGCTTCCTTTGCCGCGAGCCTTAGAGACAGCGCTCGCGGTCGTTTTAATGGATTATACTCTCTACATCTGGCATAGGCTCATGCATCGATCGGAGCTGATATGGCGCTACCATCTGCCGCACCATGTCGATCTCGACCTTGATACGTCGACGGCCGTGCGCTTTCATTTCAGCGAACTGGTCCTTTCCGTGCCCTGGCGCGTGGGGCAAGTCGTGCTCATCGGCGTCTCGCCTTCGGCGCTTTCGCTTTGGCAGACGGCTCTGATGCTTTCGATTCTTTTTCACCACTCCAACGTGCGATTGCCGATCAATTTCGAGACTCGGCTGTGCCGTTTTATCGCTACGCCGCGGTTGCATGGAATTCATCATTCGGTTGTCCGCGCCGAGCAGGAATCGAATTTTTCGAGCGGTCTTACGCTCTGGGACATGCTCCACGGCACGATGAAGCTCAATGTGCCTCAGGAAGAGATCACCATCGGCGTGCCGGCCTACCGGCGTGCGAGCGAGGTCCGTCTGCCCCATGTTCTGGTGATGCCGTTCATAGAACAAAGGCCCACCTGGCAACTGCCGAATGATGGCCAGCCGTCGCGCGATTTTACTCCGGCCCCAACGCATCAACTGCTTGCCTGATGCGATCAGGATGAATCCTTCTGTCTCAATTATCATCCCGGCGCGAAATGATGCTAACGCGCTGCGCATGACACTCGATCATCTGCAGCGTTTGCGCGCCATCGAAACCGCAGAAATTATCGTCGCCGCGTCAGGCCAAAGGGAAGAAACGGAAGCTGCGATTGCTGGCCGTGCCCGGATCGTATGGCCAGACCAATCGATGCGACCGGCTTTAATGAATGCCGGCGCGTCTATAGCGTCAGGCAATAGCTGGTTTTTTTTGCACGCGGACTCCTTTCCGCCCGCGGATGCCTTGATCGAGATCCGACGCGCTTTGCACGACGACTCGATCGCGGGAGGTGCCTTCGAGCACCGCTTTCAGGAAAGTTTGTGGAGTCTAAGGTTCATCAGCTGGATCAACCGGCGGCGTTATTGTCTTACGCGTAACTATTACGGGGACCAGGGCATCTTCGTGCGGGCCGAGATTTTTCATTTGCTCGGCGGTTATCGCGATCTGTTCATGGAAGATCTGGACTTTGCTCAAAGATTGAAAAAACTCGCCAGGACGAAAGTCATTCCTCGCCCTCTCATCACTTCAGGACGGCGTTTCCTTGCCTGGGGGCCCTGGCGCGCTTTTTCCTTTATCTTGTGGCTTCTCCTGCTCCACTCGCTCAGATTAGACACGCAGCGCTATGCGGGTCATTGGGCTGCATGTGGAGGGCGAGGCGTCAAGGATTCGGCTTAGGAATCTCAGATTGCTCACGAAAACAGATAGAGCCGTCCTTGTGACGGGAGCTACGGGTTTCATCGGCAGGCATGTTGTTGCGCTTCTTGCGTTGGGGCGCCGGCGCGTCGTGGTCCTCGCGCGCTCCCGTGCCGGGGTATCGCCGCGAAGAAGAGTAGAAAAAATCTTCGGTCGTCTTCCTGAACAGATCGACGTCTTGGAAGGAGACCTCACTTGTCCCGAAGGGATAAAGCACGCTGCCGAGAGGCTGCAGTTAATAATCGATACGGTTATTCACTGTGCCGCCGAGACTTCTTTCGACACGGAGCGAGAAGCGCTTCGGCTGATTCACATCGAGGGGCCTCTTGCGTTGCTCGAGATCCTCGGCGCCAACGGGCTGCGTTCCTGGTCACAAATTTCCACGGCTTTCGTTTGCGGACGGCGGACGGGAACTGTCTATGAACACGAGACCGATCTGGGCCAGGAGTTCCACAACTCTTATGAACGGTTGAAGCTGGAATCGGAGATTCGTCTCAAGCGAGCCTGCGCGCAACTTGGGACGGAGTTGCGAATCTTCAGACCGAGCATTGTCACCGGGGCCGCTCCGGCGACCATGGGCGGAGTACCGTCGAATCTGCTGCTCACGTTCGTCCGACTGCTCGGCTCCCTTGGCCGTACGGAACGCGCCAAGACTTGCCATGTCCGTATTCGCGGCCTGCGACACGCCAGATTCAATATCGTGCCGGTCGAGTATGTAGCCAGGGCGATCGCAGAGTTGGCGGAAGAGCCCGACGCGGCAGGCAAAACTTTTCATCTCGTTACCGATGATCCGCCGACGCAGCACGAGATATTGAATATGCTGAGCGAACGTTTCGGTCTCAAGGATCTGCATCTTGTCGGACCGGGAGAACAGATCTCCAATCCGTCATCCGTAGAGTTGAGGATTGCAAAGCTGCTGCTTCCTTACAAAGGCTATTTGGAACAGGATGTGCAGTTCGATTGTGCGGGCGCGCGCCAGTTGCTCAACAATCTCGGTGTGCCGATGCCCGTGATCGATCGCCGAGAAGTGGATCGTCTCATCCAGCTCGCGTGGTCTTACAACCAGCCGCACTATGCGCCTAGAGCGGCAGTCGGGAATCTTATTTCTCTCCACGGTCACAGGCTGTCTGGGTAGTCGCTAGCCCAGAGTAGTTCACTTTGGTTTGTGTTCGGACGGCCTGACGTGTTGCTGGCCAATTGACCCCCACCTCTTTCCCCCCGCGCGACCCGGGGGGATGAAGGAGGAGATTGACACGTATGGACCGGGAACTTAGAAATATTTATACGACCGGCCGCTCCAAAATTTTTAGCGAACTGAATCACTATCAAACGTTACTATCTCCCCCTTGACACATCCCGTTGCCTGCGCAATGTTTTGTTTGGCTCGAAAACGACTCCGAAGAAAGCTGCATTTACCACAACGCTTTCAATTTCGCGGCACGCATGGCCCTATAGGAGGACTTATGAAAAGTGAAGACCTGGCAGTCGATCCCGTCGTTCTCCGCGACGAAGTGAAGGGCAAGTATCGGGATGTGGCTAATAATCCGGCGGGGGAATATCACTTTCATACTGGCCGGCCTCTTGCAAAGCGCCTCGGTTATGATTCCGCGCTAGTTGACCCGATGCCCGATGCGGCAGTCGAGTCGTTCGCCGGGGTGGCAAACCCGTTTTCACTTCGAACACTTCAGCCAGGCGAAAGAGTGGTGGATGCCGGATCAGGCGGAGGATTTGACTGCTTTGTTGCTGCACGCCAAGTTGGGCCGCAAGGCCATGTCGTCGGCGTGGATATGCTCGCGGAGATGCTGGAGAAGTCGCGCAGGACGGCTCAGTCCATGGGTCTTGAAAACGTTGAGTTTCGCGAGGGGCTTCTGGAAGAGATACCGGTAGAGGACGGATGGGCGGATGTCGTCATCAGTAACGGCGTCATCAATCTATGTGCCGACAAGAAAAGAGTCTTCTCGGAACTATGGCGGGTATTGCGTGGTGGCGGAAGATTACAGTTCGGCGATATCGCCAATGGTAAGCCGGTGCCGGAGAGTGCGATACGCAATATCGATCTTTGGACTGCTTGAATTGCCGGCGGCCTTCCGTGCGAAGGCTGGCGCGCAATGCTGGCAGACAGCGGATTCGCAGACATTCAAATCAGTCAACCTTACGACACGTTCGGCGAAGCGAGAGGTGAAAAGAAGGCCAGGCTTTTCGATGTCTACGGATACACATTCCTGGCACGCAAACCCGGATAGAGGGCTCTCGGCGATTTTGTTGGGCCAAGTCTCCGCTTGGGATTAATCCTTGAAGGGCAGGAGAAATCTACGCCCCCTCGATCAACGGGCAGAGCTTGTTTGCATGAGGCCGGCGGCCGACTTTCCGCTTCAACAGGGCGTGCAGCTCTTGCCGAAGTAGCTCCAGCTCACGGATTTTTTGGCTGACTTCATTTAAGTGCCGCCTGGCTACCTGCTTCACATGACTGCATGGCTGCTGACCGTGAGTGGCCAAGTTGAGAAGCGGCTTGATCTCTTTCAAAGTGATTCCCAGCGCCTGCGCGCGCTTTACAAACAACAACGTTCTTACCGCATCCGCATTGTAAAACCTGTACCCGTTGGCCGCGCGTAATGCTGGCCGAACGATTCCTTCGGTTTCGTAGTACCGGATCGCCGACGGTCGGATGCCGACCTTTTCGGCAACGTTTCCTATCGTCAACATTTTTACTCCTTGACCTTAAAGCTAAGTTGAAGGTGTAGCATCGTTTTGAAAGGAGGTGAAGAACATGGAATCGATCAAGATCATTCTCTGTCCTGCCTGCACCGGCTGCCCCGCGGTAGAGATCACCGATCAGGGCGTCACCATCGGCGAGGACGAGAACACCGTGAAGCTCACGCATGCCGAATGGAACGATCTCGTCGCTCGCATCCGTCGCGGGGAATTGGCTGAAGTGTGAAGGAGTATCGTGCTAGCCAAGGCTCCAGATCCTGGAGTCTTGGCTCTGCTTATTCAAAGAAAGGGGACGACAATGGCGCTTGAAAAAGGCGGGAAGTATCGGTGTCCGGATATTGAGTGTGGCTATGAAATAGAGGTGACAAAAGGAGCCGCGCCGGGAAAAGGGCAATCAAGCTCCGCGCGCTGCCGTTGTGGCAAGGAGATGCAAAAGATCAAATGAATGTTTTCGGGGGAAAAACTGACAAGAGTGCGGGTGCAGATCCCTGCTGTAAGGCTGGGCTCTACGGCTCTCTGGCAACGGCACTCTGCTGCCTGACACCAGTTCTCGTTTTAGTCCTCGGTTTAGCGGGCGTTGCTTTTGTGACGCCGTACCTGGATTATTTCTCGTGCCTCTGTTAGCGATGGCTGGTCGCGTTATACGGCTGGATGCGCGGCCGACAATTCCGCACGCGCAAATGATCTCTCGCTCGCTCCAGTCTAGCTCCGCGCCAAGCACGGACGCACTTCTGTGTCCGCAGCGAAAACACATTCGCGGTCA
>JAICHC010000270.1 GCA_025922795.1 Candidatus Binatia bacterium
AAAAATATGAATTCAAGCATCTGTGTTCTTCGTTAATCAACGACCCAAACCGGAAAACATCGGCCATTCAACATACCGGAAAGCGAGGTCATCCGCCCTGCGGAGCAGCTGCTGTTCGTCGCCGGTTCGTCTTAGCTACAATTTCGACCTGCTTTCAATTTCCTAAATAGCCCGGTCCGTACACAACCTTGCCCGATCGCGCGCCGGTATGGTGACCGTTGTCGATCACTACCGCACCGTTGACCAGCACATAATCGATTCCCTTGGGGTATTGCTTCGGATTATCGTACGTGGCGGTGTCCGCGACCCGATCGGGATCGACGATCACGACATCGGCCCAAAACCCTTCACGCAGCAAGCCGCGATCTTTGAGACCGAGCACCTGCGCGGGCATGGAGGTCATCTTGCGAACCGCGTCTTCCAGCGTGAGGACCTTTTCCTCACGGGTGTATTTGCCGAGCACGCGCGGATTGGTGCCAAAGCTACGCGGGTGAGGCTTGCCTGGATACTTTAGGTTGAGCGCGCTTCCATCCGAACCGATGGAAACCCACGGTACGCGCATGACGGTTTTCACGTCGTCCTCATTCATCGTGTGGTGGACGCCGTGAATGAACGCACCCTCTTCGTAGATCAAATCGAAGCAAGTGCTGATCGGATCTTGCTCGCGGATCTTGGCAATGGCAGCGATCGTCATTCCTTCAAACCTTTTTAGCGCCTCGGCATCCAAGCGTGCAGCCACCACGCCTTCCCAACCGCCGTGCTCGTCGACGTACTGATTGAATTCTTTGTCCTTAATCACCCGCTCGCGGAAAGCGGGTCTCTTAAATTGAGAGATCGTTTCGTTCACAGGGCCATCCTGGACCCAGCGCGGAAACAGGCGGCGCCAAGGATGTTGCATGGCAGTGTACGGGTATTGATTGGCGGTGATCTCCAAACCTTCTCGCCGCGCCTCTTCGAGCTGTTCGATCACTTGGCGAATCCGTCCCCAGTTGGCCTTAGCGCGCATTTTGAGGTGGTAAACGAGAACTGGGATCTTTGATTCGCGAGCGACTCGCAGCATTTTGGCCAACTCTTCCATCATGTCGAAGCCTTCGCTGCCAACGTGCACCCCATAATATCCGCCGTAGCGCTTGGCGACTTTGGCCATCTCGACGACTTCGCCGGGATTTTCCGGTCCTTTGGCATGCCAGGCCGCGGTCAAGCCGAGTGCGCCTTCTTTCATCGCTTGCGCAACCAGCCAGTTCATCTTTTCCTGCTCGGCGGCAGTCGCAGGCCGTTCTTCGAACCCGCATACCACCCGCTTGATTTGCTGCGGCGAAACACCCGAAGCGACGTTGATCGAAGTGCCGCCGCGCATGACGGTATTGAAATAGCCGGTAAAAGTCGTCCAGTCGGTTTCGATGCCGTTGCGCTTGCGATGCTCGGCCCGGTATTCCTCTAAGATCGCACCTTCGAGTGGCGCCACGGTCTGACTTTCGCCAATGATGTCCAGTGTCACACCCTGACGGACTTTGCTCTCTGCGTTACCGTCGCTGACGATCGGCTGATCGCTGTGCGTGTGCATGTCGATATAACCCGGTGTGACGACATAACCTTTCGCTGAAATCGCACGCGCTCCGGCCTCGGAATTAATTTTTCCAATGCTTGCAATCTTGCCATCTTTGATCGCCAAATCGCCGTAGAACCACGGATTGCCCGTGCCGTCGATCAGTCTGCCGCCGTGAATCACAATGTCGAACTCAGCCATGTCGCCTCCTCGTGATCGATTACGTGCCGTATATCACCGCCGGCGGAGTGCGACAAGATAGCTCGCGCGTCGGCTCATTATTGCGCAGCGCGAGACATGGCGAACTCTTGTATGATATGGATCGTCGCGAGGAGGCAGGATGATTCGACCCGAGTTTCGCAAAATACTGCTCGATCAACGCGGCGCCGCGGTGATTTTGTGGAGCTGCTTCGTCATCTCCATCCCGGTTTATATCGTGATCGCGCGCCACGTCCTGGAGAACACCAATTTTGGCGCCAATCGTTCCTTCGCCCAGATCGTCAGAATCGTGCTTTGGGTGCTCACGGTTATCGATCTCGGCTATTACGCCTACTGGCGCAGGCGGCATATGTCATCCGAATCGATCCTTCGTAATGCGCGCTCGACTAAGCTCTTCCGCGCTTTGGAGGAGTTCAATGGCAGCGTCGAAGAACGCGCGGCCTATGTCGTTTCAACCTACGTCACGCGCAAAGTGGTATTATTCGCAATCATCGAAGCCATCGCGGTTTATGGGTTTGTTTTGGCGATTATCGGGCGTTTGCTCTCAGGTCTATACCTGCTTTCCACTTTAAGCCTGGTGTTGCTAGTTATCGAATTTCCCTCTGCGAATTCGGTCGCTGGTCTGGTTCAAGCGGTTGAGCAAACGCCCTCGGAAACCGCCCGCTAAGTATGTCGCAGCGTCGCGGCCGGTTCAGTCTTCGACGTGCCATTTGCCGCGCTTGGTCGAATGCCGCAGAGCCGATCCCAAGCGTTTCAAAAAAATCCGCCGCGGAATTTCTGTGGCGCCCAGACGGTTCATATGCTCGGTGGCCATCTGGGAGTCGATAAAGTGAAAACCCCATTTTTTTAGATTCTCCACCAGGATCGCCAGCGCCACTTTCGATGCGTCGGGCTTGCGGTGAAACATCGACTCGCCAAAGAAAGCTTTTCCCAACGAGACACCGTAGAGTCCGCCTACTAGTTTACCCTCGAACCAGGCCTCGACCGAATGGGCAAAACCCAGCCCGTGCAATTTGATATAAGCTTCCTGCATCTCCGGCGTAATCCAGGTCCCGCTCTGGCCTTCCCGCGGCACGGCCGCGCACGCCGTGATCACATCGTCGAACACGCGGTCAAAGCTGACGTGAAAAACCCGCCGGCGCAGTGTTTTGCCGAGGCTACGCGAGATTTTGAATTGATCAAGCTCGAGAACGAAACGCGGATCGGGCGACCACCAGAGAATCGGCTGGTCTTCGGAATACCATGGAAAAATACCTACGCGGTAGGCTTCCAACAACCGCTCGCTTGATAGATCGCCCCCGACCGCGATCAATCCGCTCGGATCGGCGTAATCCGGCGGTGGAAAAACCATGTCGTCGACCAGTCGAAAAATAGGCATGGGCTTAAACCCCTGCGCGTTATTTTAGCGCTCCGGCGAGAAATTTTCACACTCGCAGCGAGCTTGCAAAGTAACCGCTTAAAGGCCTATCCTCTCAGCTGGAGCAAAGGTATGTTCAGGCGTATCGATCACGTGGCCGTCCATGTCGCCGATCTTGACCGTTCCGTGCGATTCTACGAACGGCACTTCGGATTTAAGCACTATTTCCAGCATTCAGCGGCGAGCGGCACCCGGATCGCCTATTTGAAATTAGGCGACACCGTGCTCGAGCTAACGCACCACTCCGATGGTGCCATGTCGGGATTTCATTTTTGCCTTGAAACCGACAATTTCGACGATACCGTTAGCCAACTGCAAAAAGACGGCGTTAAATTGCTGCGCGCGCCGCATGACACAGCCGCCCGCGAGCCGCGAGAAAACGGCTGGCGCCGCGTCGTTTTCGCTGGCCCGGATGGCGAGCAGATCGAGCTACGCGGCTGAAAAGAGCTTCGCGTCCCCTGTCGGTCTGGAGTTAAAAGACCGACACGTTCTGTCGGCTAAAGGAGTATTTCGGCATGGAAGAAAATAAGTCCACCACGATCCAAGTCAGCTGTCCCTGTTGTGATGCGAGTCTAACAGTCGATCCGGTGCTTGCCGTGGTCCTTGATCACAAGGTCCCCGCCAAACCGCAAATGGCGGTCCAACTAAGTGACGCGGTGAGACTGGTCAAGGAGGAGGCCACCCGCCGGGATGAAAAGTACCAAAAGATCGCCGAAGCGGAAAAGAATAAATCGAAAGTACTCGAAGCGAAGTTCCAGGAGCTGTTCAAGAAAGCCAAAGAAGAGCCTATCACCAAACCACTCAAAGATATCGATTTAGATTAAAGAGGTCCGCGAAATTGTTCGGCGCTATTCTCTCATTGCGCCGCTAAAACACTAAACAAGCATGCGCGCTATGGTGCTTGAAAAGGCCGGCGAACCACTGCGCCTGACGGAGCTCGCCGTCCCCACGCCTGGGCCAACACAGGTGTTGGTCAACGTGCACGCGTGCGCCGTTTGCCGCACGGACTTGCATGTCGTCGACGGTGAACTGACGCAGCCCAAGCTGCCGCTTATCCCCGGTCACGAGATCGTCGGAACAGTGGCGCAGGTCGGTGAAGGAGTCGAGCGCTTTAGGATCGGTGAACGCGTGGGCGTGCCGTGGTTGGGATGGACCTGCAGTCGATGTTGCTACTGCCGCAACGACCAAGAAAACCTCTGCGATCGAGCCCAATTCACCGGCTACACGATCGACGGCGGCTATGCGGCATACACCGTCGCCGACCAACGATTTTGTTTTCCGATTCCAGATTCATACAGCAACGCGGAAGCCGCGCCGCTCCTATGCGCCGGTCTGATCGGTTACCGGAGCCTGCGCAAGGCTGGCAGCGGCAAGCGGCTTGGCATCTATGGTTTCGGCGCTGCAGCTCATATCCTAACGCAAGTGGCAAAATACCAGCAGCGTGAGATTTACGCCTTCACTCGCGCCGACGACGTGGAAGCAAAGAAATTCGCCCTCGATCTCGGCGCAGCCTGGGCGGGTGATTCGAACGAAATGCCTCCCGTCAATCTTGATGCGGCGATTATCTTCGCGCCGATCGGCGCTCTCGTCCCGCAGGCGCTCAAAGCCGTCCGCAAGGGCGGCGTCGTGGTTTGCGCCGGCATCCACATGAGCGAGATTCCCTCCTTCCCATATTCAATTCTTTGGCAAGAGCGCTCGATCTGCTCCGTCGCCAACCTGACTCGTCGTGACGGCGAAGAGTTCATGGCTCTTGCGCCGTGTATTCCCGTACGCACCGAGGTTACGATATTTTCTTTGGAAGAAGCGAATAGCGCGTTAATCCGCTTGCGTACCGGAAGAATCCAAGGCGCCGCGGTGCTGGTGACGAACCCGAAGAAATCTTAAGAATGCTCGGTCGTCATTTCCGGACAAGCCAGGTTCGCTGGCGCGACCCGGAGCGACGGCTCTCTCCAAAG
>JAICHC010000271.1 GCA_025922795.1 Candidatus Binatia bacterium
CTCATGACACGCAGCGGTAGCCGGCACGATTCTTTGGCGCCTTTGCCGAGGTCGTTGACCCAATGCGCCGCAGTCGCCGCGCTGCCGCCGTTACCCGCAAGATAAACCGTCGCGCCGCTGTCTCGTGCGCTGCGCAGGATCTGGTAGATGCGTTCAACGGCATCGAGGTTAACGCGCTGCAAAAGCTCTCCGAACTCGCGGAGAAACGTTGCGGCAATCTGTTTCGACGGACTATGAATTTTGAGCATAATCTTTTCCTCTGATCATTGAGTTGACATGCCGCATATGCCGCATTCCGGCCGACGCTGGTGGGAGCCGGTCCAGCAAACGCGGATCGCTCCGAACTGTAAGCCAATGAAGAGGTGGCAGATTGACCTGGAGGTTTAGTCCCAATCCTGGGAGCATCGCCTCAGACAACGTCTGCGAAAGTTTTCTCCAGACGCCGAAAGGAGAGCGCGCTGACCAGCAGCAATACCAAGGCGGCGGACGCCGAAACCCACACAATCGGCCCCGGCGCGGGCTCAGTGTCGAGCAACGCCCAGCGAAAGCCTTCGACCACGCCGACCATCGGATTGAGCGCGTATAGGGTCCTCCAGTGCTCCGGCAAAAGACTGCTCGGGTAAGCAATCGGCGTGATAAATAACCACGTCTGAACCAGAAACGGCACGGTATGGCGCACATCGCGGAAATGGACGTTGATCGCTGCCAGCCCGATGCCGACGCCGAGCGCGGCGATCAACGCCAGCAGGACAAACACCGGCAGCCAGGCGACTTGCGCGCTCGGATAGATCCCGTAGTACACCATCATCCCCAGCAACACACCGAAGGCCGGCACGAGATCGGCAAATCCGGACAACACCGAAGCGATCGGAATGGCCATGCGCGGAAAGTAGACTTTCTTCACCAGGTTGGCGTTCGACACTAGGCTGTTCGCCGATAGCGTCACGCCATGGGCGAAAAACGTCCAGGGCAACAAGGCGGTGTAGGCGAAGATCGGATAAGGCACGCCATCAGAGGGCACCCCGGCCAGGCGGCCGAAGAACAAACTGAAGATCACCATGGTCAGAAACGGCTGCAAAATCGCCCACGACACGCCAAGGGCGGTTTGCTTGTAACGCACTTTGACGTCGCGCCAAATGAAAAAATAAAGCAGCTCGCGGTACTCCCAGATCTCGCCTAGCTTAAGCGAGACCCAACCGCGCGACGGTGTAACCAGCGTTCGCGGCAGATCGATGGGTGAATTCATGTGGCGCTCCCGGGAAAGAGCACTCTATGAAACGTCTTAGCGATGAGGTTAAGATCGTAAATCAGGGAAGAGCGGCGGAGGTATTCCTTCCCGAGGCGAATCTTATCGGGCAGCACGCGCTTGAGATATTCTTCCTCGGGATCGCTGCTGCGTGCGAGCAGCGCCGACTCGTCCCTGTATTTGAGCGAAGCCAGATCGGTGAGCCCCGGGCGTACGGTGAGAATCTCTTCATAATCGCGATGAAAAGCCTCGACGTAGCGCGGCACTTCGGGCCGCGGCCCCACCAGAGTCATATCGCCTTTGAGAATGTTCAGCAGCTGTGGCAGCTCGTCGATCTTGCTTCGGCGCAGAAACGCGCCGACACGCGTAATTCGCGGGTCGGCGCCGACCGTGAGTGGCAGCGCCGTCGGATCTGCCTGCGTCATGGTGCGAAACTTAAAAATCCAGAACGGTCGAAAACTCTTGCCGATTCTCTGCTGCGTGAAAAACACCGATCCCGGCGAGTCGAGCTTGATCGCCAGGGCGACGGCGCCGAACAACGGCGCGAGCACGAGCAAAGCGGCGCTCGCCGCCAGCATATCGAGCAGGCGTTTCATCGGCGGTGAATCGAGACGATATTTCTGACCGCCGTGATGACGTCATCGATATCATCATCGCTCATATTGGGATAAATCGGCAGCGACACGATGCGCGGATAAACCGCCGTGGCATTGGCAAAATCCTCTGGCTGGTAACCGAACGCGCGCCGATAATAAGGGTGCAGATGCAGCGGAATAAAATGAACGGAGGCGCCAATCTGTCGTTGCCGTAACGCTTCGATGAATTCACGCCGGTCGATGCTCAGACGCTCAAGCTCGAGCTGGATGACGTAGAGATGCCAGGCGTGCTGCACGCCAGGGCGGCAGACCGGGCTCCGGATTTCCGCCAGATCGGCGAATCCGTCATTGTATGCTTCGGCGATGCGCCGTCTGGCGGCTGCGAACCCACGGCATTTTTTCAACTGTTCCAACCCGATGCTCGCGGCCAGATCGGTGAGATTATATTTGTAACCGACGTTCATGATTTCGTAGTACCACGAGCCTTCCGCGCTGTAGCGTTTCCAGGCATCGTGACTGATCCCATGCAGGCTGAGCATGCGCATTTGGTCGGCCCATTCGATATTGTCCGTGGTCGCCATGCCGCCTTCGCCGGTGGTGATCGTCTTGGTGGCGTAGAAGGAAAAACAGGTGATGTCGCCGATACCGCCGATCATACGCGCTCCGTCGCAGGCCGGCAGGGCGTGGGCGGCGTCCTCGATGACTCTGAGATCATGCCTTCGCGCTAGGCTGAGAATGGCCTCGCTATCGCACGGCTGACCCGCAAAATGCACCGGAATAATCGCTCTGGTGCGGGGTGTCAGTGCCGCCGCAATGGCAGCCGGATCGATATTCAGGGTGTCGGGCGTGCAATCCACCAACACCGGCCTGGCGCGAAGATAAAGGACGACCTCCGAAGTGGCAGCGAAGGTCATGGTCGGTACGATCACTTCGTCGCCTTCGCCAACACCGACCGCCGCCAGCGCCAGGTGCAGCGCGGCCGTGGCTGAATTTACCGCCACCCCGTGGCGCGTTCCGACGAAGCGGGCAAACTGCTGCTCAAAATCTCTGACCCTCGAGCCGGTGGTGAGCCATCCGGACTTCAATACATCAATTACCGCGGCGATCTCTTCGTTGCCGATCGCGGGCACGTGGAACGGCAGGAATCCGGCGCGCGCGCTTTCGGGCTCGATCGGTCGCGCGGCGCTTTGATCGAGTAAAGCCATAATTCTGACAGTCTCCTGTAGAGTGACACGCTTTGTTTATGATTTTCGGGCCGGTTTCTCCTTGTTATTGATCCCACAGCGAGGCCGCTAAAGGTGTGATCGATCGGAACCAGACGGCCCGACCGGCAGTTTCCGGCGTCCACTGGCGGAGAAAGCGTTCGATTGTTTCCGCAATGATGCGGTATCCGTTTCGGTTGGGGTGATCATCAGCATTGCCGGGGTAGAGCTGGAGCCGAGTAACCTGCTCTGCAGCTGCGGCAACACATTTATGTAGGCGAAACCGTGATCCTCGAAGAAAGCTTGACTTAGCGTTGACGGTTCGCTCGTTTATTCACGCGCTTCCGGCGCTTGATGGCTCGTCGGTAAATTGAATCGTTGTCGTCTGTCACCAGACAGTCATTGAGGCTTTCGGATCGTGCCGAGATAATGGGTGCACATCCACGGCAGCGCGCTCAGCATATAGCAGCTTAGCCAAGAATACCGTGCCAGCGCGCGCACCAGCGGCGGCAACAGCGTGGTGACCTCCAAATCGATACGGCAAGCGGGAAAGAGTTTCTCGATCTCCGCTCTTTTAATGCCGCGCACGTCAGGATTGCGCGGGTTGTTGACACGAAAATCATACCACAGCACGATCCCGGTAGGCCGCAACACCCGCAACATCTCGGCAGCGACTTTTTGTTTAAGGGTGAAATCGAGCATCGATGTAAACACCGTTGCCTGCAACACGATGTCGAAGCTTTCGTCGGAGAATTCCAATTCAGCCGCGTTGCCGGTTATGAACGCCACGCCCGGCGGGCTCAGACGGCTTGCTTGAGCCAGCCGCTCGGCCAAAAGATCGGTGCCAGCCAGGTTCTGCGGGTTTGCACCCCACTTGATAAATTCACGCAGCCAATGCCCATTGCCGCAGCCGATTTCGAGAATTTTTTTTGGTTGCAGCGGCACCATATCGTGGCGCCGCAGCGCGCCGAGCATGCGCTGCTCGACCTCCTGCACCATGAAGATGTGACCGGCGTCGAACCAAGAATAACTCTGCGCCGCAACGGCCCGCCGCGCATAGGCTTCATGGATTCGGGCTTCCTCGGCACGCTTGATTCGTTCCGCTAGAAATCTTTCCATAAATAGAGCCCTAGGATGCCTGACGGACCGCGCTCACGCCGGCTCCCTGTTGCCCGTAGAATTCGCAGATCCGATCGACGACGTAACCCTGCTGTGCCTCGCTGAGCTCCGGATAAATCGGTAGCGCCAGAACTTGCTCGGCGGCGGCTTCGGCGCGCGGGAATTGACCTTGGCGATACCCGAGATGCTCGAAACATTCCTGCAGGTGCAGCGGCACCGGGTAATAGATTTCGCTTTCGATATTCTTGCGGCGCAAGAACGCTTGCAGCGCATCGCGCTCGGCGCAGCGTATAACGAATTGATTGTAGATGTGGCCCGGAGCGTCCTGCGGCAGAACCACTTGTGACAGTCCGGCCTCGGAAAACAATCGGCGATAGCGAGCCGCATTGCGGCGGCGCGCTTTGGTCCACAGCGACAGGTATTTGAGTTTGACGCGCAGGACCGCCGCCTGCAGGGCATCGAGGCGAAAATTGCCGCCGATGATTCTGTGATGATACTTGGGTTTGCCGCCGTGCACGCGCAATACGCGCAGCTTTTCCGCCAGTTTGGCATCGTTCGTGATCGCCATGCCGGCGTCCCCGAAGGCCCCTAGATTCTTGCTGGGAAAAAACGAAAAGCAGCCGATGTCGCCGATACTCCCAGCCGGCCGTCCCTGGTAGTCGCGCGCACCAATCGATTGGGCAGCGTCCTCGATGACCGCCCACCCATGCCGCAGAGCGCTTTCTAAGACAGCGTCCATGCCGGCGCAGCGGCCGAACAAATGCACCGGCAGGATCGCTTTGGTTCGCTGGCTGATCTTGCTGTGGAGTTCCTCAACATCGAGATTGAAGCTTTCAGTCTCGATGTCCACGAAGATGGGCCGGGCTCCGAGACGCGCGATCACCCCCGCGGTGGCGAAGAAGCTAAACGTGCTGGTTATCACTTCGTCATCTGGACCGATACCGGCTGCCATCAAGGCGACCAGCAG
>JAICHC010000272.1 GCA_025922795.1 Candidatus Binatia bacterium
CCAAGAAAAAACATTCGCCGCCGGCAAAATTCCCGGCGGTTTTTTTAAGCGCGAAGGCCGACCTTCTGAAAAGGAGATCCTCACCTGCCGGCTGATTGACCGGTCGATTCGCCCGCTGTTCTCGGAAGGGCTGCGCTGCGAAACTCAGGTGATCGCCACAGTGCTATCGGCCGATCGTGAGAACGATCCCGACATCGTGGCGATGCTCGGCGCCTCGGTCGCCCTGCACGTTTCCGACATTCCCTTCAACGGTCCATTGGCCGGCGTTCGTATCGGCCGCAATAACCGCCAATGGGTGATCAATCCGACCCAAAGTCAGCTCGACGAAAGCGACATGGACATCTTTCTGTCCGGCAGCCAGGACGCGATCGTCATGGTCGAGGGCGGCGCGCAGATGGTGTCCGAGGACGAGATCCTCGAGGCGTTGTATGCCGGTCATCAGGCGATTCAGCCGTTGATCGAGATTCAAGAACAGCTGCGCAGAGAAATCGGCAAGTCGAAGAGAGAAGTGCCGCTCGCCAAGCTCGATCAGGCGGTTGTCCGGCGAGTCGAAGAACTGGCCTTGGCAAAGCTCAAACAGGCGCTCGAAGTGCCGGAAAAACTGGAGCGCTACAAGCGCATCGCCGAGGTCAAAGGGGTCGTCGTGCCGCAGGCTCTGGCCGAGTTTCCCGATAAACAAAAAGACATCAAAGGCGCCTTCGAAGAGCTTAAGCGAAATGTCTTTCGCGGCCTAGTGATTCACCAGGAACGGCGCATCGACGGGCGCGGTCTGAAGGACATCCGCCCGATTACTTGCGAAGTCGAGGTGCTGCCGCGCACCCACGGCTCGGCATTGTTTACGCGCGGCGAGACTCAGGCTCTCGTGGTGACCACTCTGGGCACCACATCAGACGAGCAGCGGGTCGATGCCTTGATCGGCGAGCATTTCAAGAAATTCATGTTGCACTACAATTTTCCGCCGTTCAGCGTCGGCGAAGTCAAATTCCTCAGAGGTCCGGGCCGCCGTGAGATCGGCCATGGCAACCTCGCTGAGCGTGCTCTGCTGCCGGTCCTGCCCGCCGAGGAGAGCTTTCCTTACACGATCAGAATCGTCTCAGAAATATTGGAGTCCAACGGCTCGACATCGATGGCGACGGTGTGCGGCGGCTCGCTCGCGCTGATGGACGCGGGTGTGCCGGTGTCCGCGCCGGTGGCCGGAATCGCCATGGGCTTGATCAAAGAAGGCGAGCATGTGCGAGTGCTTTCCGACATTCTCGGCGATGAAGATCATCTTGGCGATATGGATTTTAAAGTCGCCGGCACGTCCGAGGGGGTCACTTCGCTGCAGATGGATATCAAAATCAGCGGGGTCAACCGGGACGTCATGCAACAGGCGCTGCATCAGGCCAAGGAGGGTCGGTTGCATATTCTCGGCATCATGAACGACACTTTGCCGACGCCACGTACCAATGTTTCCGGCCATGCGCCGCGGATTATCACGTTGAAGGTGAAACCGGATAAGATCCGAGAGATCATCGGCCCAGGCGGCAAAGTGATCCGCGGCATCATCGAAGCGACCGGGGTCAAAATGGACGTCGAGGACGACGGCACGGTGCGAATCGCCTCCGTCGACGAAGAGGCGTCGCGGAAGGCGATCGAGATGGTCCAGAGGATCGCCGCCGAGGCCGAGGTCGGAAAAATCTACAAGGGCACCGTGCGCAAAATCGTCGAGTTCGGGGCGTTCGTCGAAATTCTCCCCGGCACCGACGGCCTGCTTCACATTTCCCAGCTCGCTCCCGAGCGCGTGCGAAAAGTCACCGACGTGCTCAAAGAGGGCGACGAGGTGATGGTCAAAGTTTTGGAGATCGACCGCCAGGGTAAGATCCGATTGAGCCGCAAAGAAGCGCTGCAGGAAACCGGCACCTGATTCACTGAGCCGCATTTGATGTTCGCTAAAACCGTCCTCGACAACGGCATCCGTGTGGTCTCGCATGAGATGCCGGACAATCGCTCGGTGAGTCTCGGAATCTGGGTGGAGAACGGCTCGCGTCACGAAAGCACCGAGGAAAACGGCATTTCCCACTTCATCGAGCATTTACTCTTCAAGGGCACCGAGCGGCGCAGCGCGGCGCAAATTGCCGAGGAGATGGACGCGGTTGGCGGCATCATCAACGCCTTCACTTCCAAGGAAAACACCTGCTACTACGCCAAGGTGCTCGATGAGAATCTGCCGCTAGCGATCGATCTCTTGACCGACATCTTTCTTCACTCCAGCTTCGACGCTGAAGAGATCGAACGGGAGCGGTCGGTGATCCTCCAGGAGATCTCGCAATCAGAGGACACGCCGGACGACTACGTCCACGATCTTTTCAATTTGGATTTTTTCCAGAATCAGCCGATCGGCCGGCCGATTTGCGGCCGTCAAGAGACCGTAACCGGCTTTAGCCGCGACGACATCGTCAAGTTCTTCAAAGCGCGCTACCGGCCCGAGAAAGTCATCGTGTCCGCCGCCGGCAACCTCCGTCACGGTGCGATCGTCGAAGCGATGGCGGCGCGGCTCGGCTCGATCGGCCAGGTGTCACTTAAGAGCGCCACGGAGATCGGTGCGGATATCCTGCCCACGACGGCAAGCGGCATTTACCCGCATCCAAAACCTTTGGAACAGGTTCATCTCTGTCTAGGCATGACCGGAATTCACCAAACCCATCCGAAACGCTATGTCGGCTACGTGCTGAACACACTG
This sequence comes from Candidatus Binatia bacterium, assembly GCA_025922795.1. Next base: position 2,723 of record JAICHC010000272.1, read on the forward strand.
CTTGGCGGCGGCATGAGCTCGCGTCTATTTCAGGAAATCCGTGAGAAGCGCGGCAAGGCTTATTCGGTTTATTCGTTTTCATCGTCATACAAAGACGTCGGTTACGTGGGTGTTTACGCCGGGACCAGTCTCGAATCCACTGAAGAGGTCGTCGAGCTGATCACACAAGAGCTCAAAAAGCTCGCCGCCGGCGAGATGACCAGCGCGGAGCTCGAGCGCACGCAGGGCCAGCTTGTCGGCAGCACGATGCTTGGTTTGGAGTCGACCGATTCCTGGATGAGCCATATCGCGCGCAATGAAATTTATTTCGGCAAGTCGATCACGACCGAGGAAATTTGCCAGCGCATTCGCGCGGTGAGCCGCGACGATGTGGTCGAGTTGGCCGACGATCTTTTCCGTTCCGACGGCCGGACGCTCACGCTATTGGGCGATTTCGCCGATAGTTTTCAAATAAAAAACTTAAACACGAGTCATTGATTGCCGCTGAATCGGCGGCAGCGCGGGCCAAGGTGGAAGAAGTTCGCATTGAGATCAAGCGCCTGGGGCGAAGCTCGGCGCAGCTCGATCTTCCGGCGTATATGACCGAAGGCGCCGCCGGCATGGATCTTTGCGCCGATGCCGACGGTGATATCGAGCTTGCGCCTCTGCAGCGAGCCCTCGTCCCCACCGGTATCGCGATCGCATTGCCGCTCGGTTTTGAAGCACAAATTCGGCCGCGCAGCGGCTTGGCGTTGAAGCAAGGATTGACCCTGCTCAACAGCCCCGGCACCATCGACTCAGACTACCGCGGCGAAATTCAGATCATCGCGGTCAATCTCGGCTCGACGCCGATCGTGATCCAGCGTGGCCAACGTATCGCCCAGATGGTCGTGCAACGGGTGGTGCGGGTCCATTGGCGAGAAGTCGACGATCTTGCCTCGACCGGGCGCGCGGCGGGCGGCTTCGGCCATTCGGATCGAAAAAGCTGACGTTCACGGGGTTGAAGGTTCAAAGTTTAAAGTAATGTCTCAGGATCGCCTGACACGATGGAACCTTGAACGATTGAACTTTTGAACGAAGAAGGCGACTTCGAAGCATGATTCCCCGTTACACCCGTCCCGAAATGGGGCGGATCTGGTCCGAAGAGAACGGCTTTCAGAAATGGCTCGACGTGGAAATCCTCGCCGCCGAGGGTTTGTCCAAGCTCGGCAAAGTTCCCAGAGCCGCGATCGCGCGGATTCGAAAGAAAGCTCGCTTCGACGTCAAGCGCATCCGCGAGATTGAAGCCGAGGTCAAGCACGAGATCATCGCTTTTTTAAGTTCGGTGGCGGAATCGATCGGCGACGACGCGCGTTACCTCCACGTCGGCATGACCTCGTCGGACGTTATGGATACCGGATTAGCGATTCAGTTCAAAGAAGCGTCGGCCATCCTCGAGCGCGATATTGAAGACCTGCTGCAGGTACTCCGGCGCCAGGCGCACAAGTACAAACGCACGGTGATGATCGGCCGCACTCACGGAGTTCATGCCGAGCCGATCACCTTCGGGCTAAAGCTCGCGCTCTGGTATCAGGAAATGGAGCGTAACCTAGGGCGCTTCCAAAAAGCGGCCGACGAGATCGCGGTTGGACAAATTTCCGGCGCGGTGGGAACTTTCGCGCAGATATCGCCTAAGGTCGAGGCCTACGTTTGCAAGAAAAGCGGCCTCAAGCCGGCGCCGGTCTCGAACCAGATTATTCAGCGCGACCGGCATGCCTATTATTTTGCAACGCTGGCGATCATTGCCGGCTCGCTCGAAAAATTTGCCGTCGAAATCCGCCACTTGCAGCGCACCGAAGTGCAGGAGGCGGAAGAGCCGTTCACAGCGGGCCAGAAGGGCTCCTCGGCGATGCCGCACAAGCGCAATCCGATACTCTCGGAAAACGTATCGGGGATGGCTCGGTTGATGCGCTCCTACGCCCTGGCGGCGATGGAAAATGTGCCGCTTTGGCACGAACGGGACATCAGCCATTCTTCGGTTGAGCGGGTCATTGCGCCAGATGCGACGATCGCACTCGATTTCATGCTGCGGCGCATGATCTATGTGCTCGGCGACCTCTGCGTCTATCCGGAAAACATGAAGCGCAATTTGGAGAAAAGCGGCGGCGCGGTGTTTTCGGAAAAGATTTTGCTCGCGCTGGTCGCCAAGGGAATCGCCCGCGACGACGCGTATCGGATGGTGCAAAAGCATGCCCTCAAAGTCGGCAGGGAGGGGGGAAATCTCAAACGCGAGCTGATTACGGACCCGGAAATCCGGCGCCATTTATCGGCTGAAGAGATCGATGCGGGGTGGGGTGTCGAGCACCATTTGGCCAACCTCAACTTTATTTTTCGCCGCGTCTTTCACTAGCACATACGCGACAGTCTGGAG
>JAICHC010000273.1 GCA_025922795.1 Candidatus Binatia bacterium
AGCGCGCAGCGATGACATTTTGCGCCGAACGTAAGTGAAGCTCGAGATCGTCGACAAAGCCGAAGACGGCGCTGCTGCATTCGGCATGAAGATAATCGTCGCTTGCAGTGACGATCTTGGTCCGGGGCAGACTCGCAACCGCCGCATGCACGGCGCGCCAAGCCACTCCCGCCGCTTGGGCAAGTTGAAACGGTGCAATTACATGCGCGTCATCAGACTCATCACTCGAGACACAGTTCGGCGACGACGGGCACGGCGCCAGCCGGGAATTTTTGACTCCGAGATTGCTTGGCCGCCTTCCGGCGCAGGAAAAAAGCGCCATGAGAATCAGGCTCGTCAATATAAGCGGGAGCGCTGACTTGGAAATCGACGCTTATTCCTTTTTCTGCCCGGCCTGTTGGTCGAAAAACTTGAGCGCCATGGTGCCGTGCGTGGCCGCCGAGCCGGCGCGAAGCGCCGCCGCAATCAACGACGCTTCGACCACTTCTTCACGCGTCGCGCCCGCGCCTTGGGCGACCTTGGCGTGCGCTTCCATGCAGTACGGGCATTGCGTCGTGGCGGCCACCGCGATCGCGATCAGCTCACGATACTTTTTCGGAATCGCGCCATTCTCCCGGCCGATGATATTGTTCAGCCCCAGCCAGGCATTGAAATCTTCCGGCGCCAGTTTGCGCATCTCGCGCATCAGTTTTAAATCGTTCTCATCGTGATAGTGTTCCGGCATGACAAGCGGCCTCCGAATCTCGTCGCATTATTCCTGTATTTGCTCCGGGAATGCAATCGCATTGACAGCGCCGCTCGGCGTACGTTACTGCTAATTCGATGCATGCCCCGACCGACTCTCACCTGGCCGCACAATGCGGCATCTGCGGCACCATCTTGACCGGTGCGGTAAGCGTCATCTACCGCGGCTTCGGCATCAAGCGCAGCCCGCGCAATCCGAACATCTGCACGCGCTGCAGCACTCACGTCGAAGAAGGCCGGCTGGTAGAGCTTACAGTGCTTTTCGCCGATCTGTCGTCGTTCACGGAATTGACCCACGACCTCGGCGCGGAAAAAACCCACGAGGTGGTCGATGCTTTCCTGCGCATGGCCAGCGACGTGCTGGTTAGGTACGGCGCGTTCATCGACAAATACGTCGGTGACGCCGTCATGGCGCTGTTCAACGTGCCGATCCGCTACGACGACCACGCTCGGCGCGCCATTGTTGCGGCGATCGACCTGGGAAGCGGACTTAAGACCCTCGGAGCACGGCTCGATCTGCCACTGCAAGTCTCTGTGGGCATCGCCACTGGCTATGCCCGCGTCGGCCGGTTAGGCTCCGACGACAGCAAAGATTACACCGCCATTGGTGACGTCGTGAACCTTGCCGCCCGTCTTCAGTCCAAAGCCGGCGCCGGCGAAATACTCATAGCCAAAGAAACTTATTTGAAGCACTCTGAACAATTTCCTGATGCACAATCCGAGCAGATCGTGCTCAAAGGATTTCGGGAGCCCGTCACTGCTTATCGACTCCATGGCTACAGCGGTAAGCCCCTCGTTAGCGATGTGCCGGAATCGATTGGCAACCAAAGAACAAGTTTTGGCGCAATTATTTTCGGAATCTTGGGCGCGCCGTGCGCCGTGGCGACGCTCATCGGCCCGCTCGCGGTGGCATTGGGTGTCGGCGGGCTCTTTGGTCTCGCCGGCGCGCTAACTTTTCTCGATCAAAGTGTCATTCGCATCCCGATATTGGTTCTCGCTACTCTGGCGGCGCTGGCGAATCTCTACACCCTGTGGCAGGCGCGCAAGCTCAGAATGGAGTCCAGGGTCCCTGACCATCTAAAAATGATGACGACCTTGGAAAAACGCAGGACAGTGATGGTGCTCGCAGCTTCAGTCGCAACGCTGGGAATCGTGGTGTTCGAAACCATCGCTCACGCCTTGACGCACTAAACCCCCTCGCGGCAGCCTAATCAGTCGGTGCACGGTAACGCAGACTCGTTGATCTCGACCCACGGAACGCGACTACTCCAGTGCCCGTGTGCTGCCGGTTTTGCCGGCGGCACGTCGTCGAGGGTGCCCGCGGGAACGATCACGCGCTGGCGGTCGCGCGAAGCATGCGGCACCGGACAGTTGCAGTTACCGCAAATCTGTCGCGCGAAACTTTTTGCTTCCGGAAGATCGTAGCGCTTGACCAACTCCTCGCCTTGGATCCAGCGAAACTGGCCGATTGGCACCGCGATATTGGTCGCACGCACCCCGCCGGTCGCTTTGCGGCAGCGCGAGCAGTAACAGTGGCCGAATCTCATGAACGGCGTGCTCACCTCGTAGCGCACCGACCGGCAAAGACAACTTCCGCGAAGCGTTTGTTCGGACATGATTTTCTCCTCGCTATGCGCTTGATGAAATTTGTCAGCCGGAGTTTATTGCCATTGTGCCGGCTTGGCAAGTGATCCGCGGCGCTGTTGCGCTAGCCAACGCCGGCCGGCAATCGATTCAAGAGACCGCGAAGTCACAATACGGTTCATCAAGGTTACGGGGACGTAAAACGGCGGCGCGCCGTTGACAAACCGCGAGCCGCTCTTCTACAGTCGGGCGACCGAATCAGGAGGAATCTCAATGGCAGATCCAGTGCTCACACAAAAGGACGGCGATATCACGACGATTACTTTGAACCGGCCGGAAGCCGGTAACCGGCAGACCGACGCGACTTGGGCCGAGGTCACGCGGTTGTTTGATGATGCGGGAAAAAACTCGCGCTTGATTTTGTTCAAAGGCGCTGGGGAAGATTTTTGTATGGGCCGCGAAGCGATGACTCAGCCTGCTCCGGTGCCTGCGCCGGAAGCTTACAACGTGCGCGACCGGGCCGAGACAATTTTCAATCTGTACGGCGCATTTCGCAATGCCAAGGCGCCGATCATCGGCGTGGTGCAAGGTCGCGCCTCCGGACTCGGCTGCGCCCTCGCGGCGCTTTGCGATATTACGATTGCCAGCGAGAAAGCGAGATTTTCATTTCCCGAGACGGCGCACCGAATCATGCCGACCATCGCCTTTTCCGCGCTGGTCGACCGCTTGCCGCGCAAAGCGGCAACCTTCATGATCTACTCCGCTCAGGAGATCGACGCGCACAAAGCCTTAATTTTCGGACTGGCCAGCGACGTTGTGGCGGCTGATCAGCTCGACGCCGCAGTTGTGACCCTCGTCAAGCATTTCAAGAAAATGCCGTTGGCCGCGGCGCTCGCGGTCAAAGAATACGCGCGCAGCGCCTTCGGCATGAGCACGCAAGGCGCGACCGACTTCGCGCGCAACCTGCACGCCACGGTCAATAGCTTTTCCGGAATGCGATCCTAAGGACGGTTTGCCGATTTGGGAGTCAGTCAGTTGGCTTTTCTGCCGTAAAGACGGCGTAATTCATTCTTAGCGGCTTCAAGCCGGGCGCGCCGCGCCTTCGGGAGCTTGCGCCCGGCGCGATTGATGTAAAAGTTCAGCATCGACATCGCCGAGCGAAACGGATCGGTCTTGCGGCGCCGGCTCCGTTCGGCGGAACGCTTGAGCGAGAGCGCAACCCGGCCCGGGCTGTCGAGCGCGAACACGCCCTTTTGCAGATCCATCGCGTTGCTCGTTTCGCTCACCCGTCGCGACCAGCGCTTGGTTTTCTTCACAGGCAAGCTTCTTCCTCCAACAGGTTGCCGAAAAAATTCTGACTGCAGGCTGCTCCGAAAGATCTCATAGGCGAGGCGCGCGGATAAAATCGAGTGTTGGAGTATTGGGGCTTGAACCCATTACTCACCATGCGGCACTCCAGTACTCCAGTCAAAGCTCAGGGCCATCGCCTGCGAGTCGATTCCTTGGTCGTCCAGCTCACGTTACGTGTAGGTGATTCCTGCGTCGCGCCGGGAGCAGCGGACAATGCTCGTCGCAACGCCGCAAGCTCCGACAGCCATCGAGATTGGCCCGCAAACCCGAACTCCGCCACTTCCAAAAAGCCCAGCGATCGCTGGTAGTCCGCCAATAGGTAATGGGCGCGCGCAAGATAGTAATGAACAAACGGGCTGGCCTCGATGCTGAGAGCTTTTTCCAAGTAATGGATCGCTTTGTGATATTGCTTGTTCTGCACGGCCTTCCGCCCATTTTCAGCCAAGCGGAATCCGGCCGCGCGCCGCGCCGATGTCCCGCGCGTAATACCTTTGAGTAACGAAGTATTCGGAGCTATTGCCAAAGATCCCCCACTCATAACGGCGCTCAAGCTGCTGCTGCCTTGAACACCGCCGTTTTCGGTGATCCGAGTTCGAGCAAAGTGCTTATCTAGGTAAGCGTTGTCGAAAACCATGACCTCACCTTGTTGTCCGTTCCGCGACGCTGCGGCCGGCTGCGCTCGCTCAGTAGGAAAGGCGTTTGCGGCCGCGGGAATCAACAGGGCGCATAGAACGCCGAGCCACGCGACCATCGGACCGGCTTTAAGGACGGTTGTCATCGTTCCAAAAATGCTCCGCGCAAAGAATATGCCAGCAACCTTCACCGGGGTTCCGCAACCACGCGCGGCGAATTGTCAGTGATCCATCTGACACTTGCAGTGAAACTGAGGAGTGGAGCTGCATCATCAGCGCCATAACGGAAATATGAGGCGAGTTGAGGAGGGAGCGAAAATCGAAACTGTCGAGCCGTCGACGATTCGACTTTGATTGCTCTGACCAAGGAATAAAGCGTACGCTAGGGGGACGCTCTACTGCTGGCCTGGGTGTCTGGGTCGTTTTTTTGCGCACCGCGAATATTTATCGCGGCGAGACATACTTGCAGGATAATTAGCGCGAAGGCGCGTGCGCCCCAACCCCATACGGCCCAGAGCACGTTGCTCAGTAGAAAAAGCCAAAATCCGGTGTTTCGTTTCGAGCGAGACTGAGAACCGACAGCCATGCCGCTGCCACGGTCAACGCCATGGCCGGCCATTGTAACAGATCACCGTAATCCATAATGATTGACAAGTTAGAGATCTGGACTTTCTAAAGTGCCTCCGCAGAGGGACGAGCCGCTGCGAGTGCGCTCTTACGTTGATAAAATATCGGCGCGAAGCGACCAAAGCCGGCAAAACCGTCTCGCCGCCGGGACAGTTCCGGGCCGCATTGATGCAA
>JAICHC010000274.1 GCA_025922795.1 Candidatus Binatia bacterium
AATCTTCGTGCTTCGCCGCTGCGCGCGCCAGTTCCAGTGCGCGACCATTGTCGCCTTCCGCCTTGGCGATCCACGACTCGATTACATTGATCTGGATGTCAGCTTGATCCGCCCAGTAGGCCTGTTTGGCCGCGATCATTGCCGGTTTCACCCGCGTGGTGAGCCGCTCGAGTTCCGCTTTCGCCCCAGCGACATTGCCGCTGCGCGCTGCGCCGACTCCTCGGGCGAAAACAGTCACGGCTACGGCATTGGGGAAATTGGTCCACTTGAACACGGCATCGCTCGGATGCGGCTTGAGCGACGCCGCTTCGGCCCAGCGGTCGCGTTCCAAGGTGAGCCGAGCCGGGATCGCCGCCAGCGCGAACGCAGCAGCGAGATTCTCGCCGGGAACTTTTTCTATTTTGAGGATCTCGTCGAGGCCGCGCCGCGCCTCACTGTCCTGGCCCATCTGCAGATAAGCATAAGTCATGTAGTCGAGCGCATGCAGTCGCGTGCGCAGGTCCTTGGTCGCATTGAACGCGGCCCGGTTCGATTCGACGGAATCCTTCCAATAGCCTACACGGGTGAAAATGTGCGACGGCATGTGTAACGCGTGGGGGGCCGACGGCGCGATGGTGGCGTAGCGCCTGGCGGCATCCAGGCCTTTTGCCGCAATCGGCGGGTAGTCGTAGCTATGGATGAGATAATGCGCCGCGCCCGGGTGGTGCGGATATTTCTTGAACACGGGCTCGAGCAGTTTAGCCGCCATGAGTTGCTTGGTGTATTTCTTGTCAGTGGGCTCGAAGTTGGCCGACAGGGCAAGGGCATACAGCACCTGCGCCTCGATATCATTCGAATACGCTTTGGCGATTTTTTCCATGGCTTTCTCATAGGCGAGAGCGCGCTGGCGGTGCGGCACGGTATTGCCGTCTTTGTAAAACAATTCGAGCGCCGCGATGTAGTCGCGCTCGCGCTGCGTGTTTGCGCCGGTCGCCCTGGCTTTTTCTATCGCCGCCCAGCCGTTGGCCAGTTGCTTCGCGCTGATCGGCCAGACGAACGGATTGTCCTGGGTCGCAAGCGCGATACCCCACCAGGCCATGCCGCACTGCGGGTCGGCCTCCAGCACCGCTTCAAAAGCCTGGGTGACTCTGGGCCAGTCGAATGAATGGTAGAGGGCAGCGGCTCGCTGAAAACGTTTGCTCGCTTCGGCGTTGCAAGAAACCGGGAAATTGACTTCGCCGAGACGCTCCCCTTGGGCCGACACGGCGCTACAGGTGAGAGCAAGGACGGCGAAAGTCAACGCAATCTGCAGAATCGATTTCATAACTTCTCCTTCTTGGTACTGTTATCGTTAGAGATCCGTCTGGTGAGGCCTTCTTTCAATTCTGGGCACATACAACGTGTGTTGTTCATGTATCTCTCTGCGCAATGGCGATGCCATGACCGAACTCTCTCGCAGAAAAAACTAATCCATTGAATTGCGGAGGATTTTTTTTCGGGCAACCCGCAGTGAACGTTCCAAGGGCAAGGGGAGGGTAACTTTGTAGACACCTCGTGTACTCAAAAGGACTCACCCTGGTTGTCAATTTGCTTTTAGGGAATTGAAAATATGCTGTCACTCTTGCGTCCCCGTTTAAGGTGGCGGGATGCCTTGGTCGCTAGGTTAATCAGGACGATGTCTGTACGCAGCACTTTTCTCCAATCAAATACAACAAAAAGCCAGCACACCCGGGCGATCAATCGCCGGAGCGGCTGGCTTCAGACTCTCCTTGTCAAATTCCTCCGAAGAACGGTTGGCGTTGCTCCGCTTCGGCCTCACGTTACATGCTAAGGCTTCTCGAGGTTGGGGGAGGCGTATCGCGAGCGCAGGAATATCACATCACGAAAGGCTGTCAAGCAGATTTGCGCGCAAGCTTCGATTCGAAACCGAAACTTTTAAGAAAGATGCTTTATGACTTGTGCTGCTTTTATTTCGGACGCGGAATGCGCAGCGCTCGAATGCGGGAATTCAAGGTCGAGGGATTCATGCCGAGTAACGCGGCCGCGCCGTCCTTACCGGCGACGCGCCAAGCGGCGGATTCCAAAGCCCGCAGGATGTTCTGGCGCTCCAGTTGCTGAAGCTCGCGAATTTGCAAAATCCGCTGGGGCACTTCCTCCGCTCTCTCTACTTTCAACGCGACATCGCGATGGCTCTCGCCTCTAACATCGGGTAAAGCGCGATTAAGGTTAAGCCGGCCGTCTCGGGAGGTAATCACGGCGCGCTCGATGACGTTTTGCAGCTCGCGCACGTTGCCCGGCCAGACGTAGCTTTTAAGACGTTTCTTATGTTCCTCGGAGAGCGGTTCGATACTCCGGCCTAAACGTTGGGCGAATTTGGCCGCAAAAGCGGAGGCGAGCAAGAGAATGTCGTCGCTGCGTTCTCTCAAAGGCGGCACTTCGATCGGAAAAACGTTCAGCCGATAATAGAGATCATCTCGAAAGCAACCGCTTTTTACAGCCTGCTTGAGATCGCGATTGGTCGCGGCGATCACTCGAACGTCGACTTTTTTCGTTTCGGAGCTGCCGACCGGCGCGAACTCTCCCTCCTGCAACACGCGCAAAATTTTGGCCTGCAGGTCGAGCGATAGTTCGCCGATCTCGTCGAGAAAGATCGTGCCGCGGTCCGCCAGGCCGAAGCGTCCCTCGCGTTTTTGCGTGGCGCCGGTAAAGGCGCCTCTTTCATGGCCGAAGAACTCGCTTTCCATGAGCGCGGCGGGAATGGCAGCGCAATTAACCGTGATCAAAGGCTTGTTTTGGCGGCGGCTCGCTGCGTGAATGGCACGGGCGATTAATTCTTTGCCCGTCCCGGTTTCACCCAAAATCAACACCGTGGTATCGGTGCCTGCAACTTGTTCGATGTCACGAAGCAGTTCCTTGAGCGCTGGACTCTGCCCCAGAATCTGGTCGAACCCGCCCAGTGTTTTTACAGCCTCGCGCAGGTACTCGGCTTCGGCGGTGAGCGCATGAATTGTTTTTTCGGCTTCGAGACGATCGTTGACGTTTCTGAGAATGACCGTGTAAAAAGGCCGCCGCTCGATCTCGAAGCGCGACAGCGTGGCTTCAGCCGGAAACTCCTTGCCTTTCATGGGTGCCGCTTGAAGACCGCCGGCGATCCATAGCGAACGGCGGCCGTCTCGCTTGGCCTCAAGCTCGCGCATGAGAGCCAGGATCCTTTCGCGGCTCGGTTCGGAGAGGAAGTCGGTGAACTTTCCGCCGAGCATTTCCATCTCACTACGGTGGAAAGTTTTTTGGGCGGCGGGGTTAACACGGGTGATGTTGAGTCCCTGGTCGAACTCGATGATCGCGTCCATGGCGCTGTCGAACAACCGCCTCAGTTTTTCTTCCCGCTCTCGCAGCCGTTGCTCGGCGCGCAGCCTTTGCAGCTCGGCCGCCGCACGCGCGGCAAAGATCCGAAACAACGCCAGGAGTCGCGGTTCTTCGGGCATCGGGAGCGTGTCGAGCACGGCAAGGTGGCCGAGGATCTGACCGTCGACGTCTAACAAAGGGACGCCCATGTAACTGACGGCGCCCATCGGCCCGAGATCCGGATCGTTGGGATACAAATCGACGAGTCGATCCGAGATATGAACTAAGCGGCAATCTTTGAATACGGGCTCGCACGGCGTGCCGGCCAAATCGTACTCATAATCCTCGACGAATCGACCGCCGAGCCAGAAAGCCACCGCTCGCAAGCGCTTCTCACCATGCCAGATCGTCACCCATGCGCCGTAGGTTCCCAGAGCTTTGGCGACATTTTCAACCAGGGCCGTAAAGAAACGCTCCCCTGTTTCTTTGGCCGTACCCTCCAAGATCTCACGCAGCACCGCCCCCTCGTCGGCAACTTGCAAGGGATTCTCAGTGAGAGTCTGCTCGGTCTTCAAGGATCGCATCTTACCGTTTTCCGGTACTCAAGCCTAGGTTTTGCCATGCGAGATGGAACTGGAGGCACCGCGGTTCGCGGCCTCTTCTAGTCGCTGTTGTTCATTTTTCTGAATGTTGAAGGCGCGGATGCGTGAGTTCAGGGTCGAGGGATTGATGCCCAGAAGCTCGGCCGCTCCACTTCTGCCTGCAACACGCCACCCTGTGGATTCCAACGCCCGCAGGATATTGCTGCGTTCCAACTGTTGAAGCTCGTGCGCCTGAAGAATGGTTTTGGATAATTTACCGGAGGTGGGCCCCACCGGCACCGGACCGCTGCTTATCGTTACTCCGCCGTCGGGTAACGCTTTGTCCAAGTTAAGACGACCGTCCGAGGAAGTGATCACGGCGCGCTCGATAACGTTCTGCAACTCTCGAACGTTGCCAGGCCAGCTGTAGGCCGTGAGCCGTTGTTGACATTCCTCCGAAAGCGGCTCGATCAGGCGCCCCATGCGCCGGGCGGCGGTTTTGGCGAACGCTTTGGCAAGCGGTGCAATATCTTCCCGTCGGTCCCTCAACGGCGGAAGTTGAATCGGAAACACATTGAGCCGATAGTAGAGATCATCTCTAAATTTTCCCTCCTTGACGGCCTGATCCAGACGACGATTGGTGGCGGCGATCACTCGAACATCGACTTTACAAATCCGGGAACTGCCGACCGGCGCGAATTCACCTTCCTGCAAAACGCGCAAAAGTTTGGCTTGCAGATCGAGCGATAGTTCGCCGATTTCATCGAGAAAGATCGTCCCCTGATCGGCCAGAGCGAAGCGCCCTTCTCGTCTTTGAGTCGCGCCCGTAAACGCGCCTTTTTCGTGACCGAAGAACTCGCTTTCCATGAGCGTCGCGGGAATAGCCGCGCAGTTGATCGTGATCAGCGGGCGGTTCACCCTGCGGCTTCGTTGATGAATCGTTCGGGCGATTAATTCCTTGCCGGTTCCGGTTTCACCGAGAATCAACACCGTGGTATCGGTCACCGCGACTTGCGCGACGTCTTCCATGACAGATCTCAGAGCCGCGCTTTGACCGACGACCTCGTCAAAGCCGGCGAGCGAGTTTATGGTTTCACGCAAATATTCGGTTTCGGCTTTGAGAGAATGAATTTTTTGCTCCGCTTCCAGGCGTTCGTCCTCCTCGCGCGTTTCGCCGCGTTTGCGCGTGCCGGCGATCGGACGC
>JAICHC010000275.1 GCA_025922795.1 Candidatus Binatia bacterium
AGCGCTACCAGACGAGCATTGGCGACGATCTGCCTCATGTGAAAGCCTGGATGGAGCGTTTGCTCGAGCGGCCCATGGTAAAGGCAACGCCCTAAGCGTGCGTGATTCGTCAGAATGCCGGGGGGTGTGAGGTTCTGATCCGGCGACGAGAAAATGTTTAGCGTTGCAGCGCAAAGCGAAGGCCAAGTTCGGAAACCCTGGAATCGTTCTCGCCCAACGGGACTAAAGATTCTTCCCAGGTGCGCTGAACGTTAATCAGCGAGACTAGCGAAAGAACCACAAAAAGCAGCGCCAGAAGCGCCCCCGACATTCCTTTCATAAATTGCCTCCCAATCTTCTCACCTTGGGCTACCCTCAGTGATAGACGCGGGTGTCGTGGTTTTGTTACTGCGCATCTCCTCCCGTGTGAAATTCCTTTGCTGACGTTGGAAATCAGCAATGGCTGTGCCGCTAGGACAGATAGGGAAACTGGTGACCGGTGAAGGGCCTGGACTGCCACAGTTACGCCGCGAGGCTGAACAGAATTGTGCGACGTGAACGGCGAACACTTTCCACGCTGCCTCCCCTGTTTTGGCCGTTTTTGTGTCTTGGTGACTTCGATGGAGCAACATTGACACCTTCAGCCGAGACTCCTATGATCCCCGAAAAACCGCGTCAACAGGACCCACCATGGCCAAACTCAAGCTAACCATCGCTTTCGATAAATACGACTATCTGCAACCGTTGCGCGACGGCGACGTGCAGCCCGAGGGCATCGAACTCAACCTGCTCACGGTCGAGAGCGGCATCCGCCACGAGCGCATGTTTCATTACGGCGAATACGATGCCTGCGAGTTCTCCATGTCGTCCTATCTCGTTGCCCGCGGCCAAGATATGGATTGGCTGCAGGCCATCCCGTTCTTTCCACGCCGCATGTGGGGTCACAAGTTCTGTTTTATCCGAGCCGGCTCGGGCATCACAAAGCCGGTGGATTTGAAAGGCGGCCGCATCGGCCTGCGCAGTTACGAGAACACCTTGGCGCTCGTCACCAAGGGCATGCTGATGAACAGTTACGACCTCGGCGTGAGCGACGTCACCTGGGTGATCGTCAATAAGGAGACCGTCGGCCTCAAGCTGCCATCGCACATCAAAATCGAATTCGTCGAAGGCAAGCGGAAGCTCGAAGATTTGCTGGTGGAGGGAAAAGTCGACGCGGAGGTCGAACCGGACTTGCCGCAGCGGTGGATTCGCGGCGAAGGAACCGTTGAACGGCTCTTTCCAGATTTCGAAAAAGCGGAGAAGGAATACTACAAGCGCACGAAAGTGTTCCCGATCATGCATCCCGTAGTCATCAAGAAGGAGATTCTCGACCGCGATCCATGGGTCGCGACAAGCTTATACGAGGCGCTGATCGAGTCACGCCAGGCTTACAATCAGTTCATGGAACAGCCGCATCGTTTGAGCTTCGCCTGGGGTCGGTCTTATTTGGAAGAGGAAAGAAAGTTTTTCGGCAAGGACCCGTTTTACCAGGGATTTAAAGAGAATTATCACGACGTGGAAAATTTGATTCAATTCGCCGGCCAGCAAGGCATGCTCGGACGCGATCTAACGGTGGAGGAGTTGTTTACGGAGAACACTCGGAGCACTTGAATACGGAAAGGTCGATTTCGAGGAGCACAGCATCGAGAAATATCTTCTCAATCCGAAGGATTTCTCGCTCCGCTCGAAATGACTATCGGAGCTCGCAACGACCGAATCATCAGGAGGGTTTATGGCTGACTACCGAATTATCGACGCCGACGGGCATGTGATGGAGCTCGATAGCGAGCTGCGCGAGTTTATCGGCCCGCCGTACAAAGATTTGGAATGGCACCAGAGCTATTCATTCTGGCCCGGGTTGACCATGGACGGCTACCTTCGATCGCTCCGGCAAAAAGGCGGCTGGGCGGGCGGCGGCGATGGACCCAAGGCCAATCATTGGCTTGACTTCCTGGACAAGAACAAAATCGAGCTCACGGTCCTATATCCAACTCAAGGTCTCACTCATGGCGCGATTCAGGACAAGGACTGGGCGATCTGCATGGCGCGCGCCTATAACGATTGGCTCTACCACAAGTTCATGAACGTAAGCCCGCGTCTGGTCGGCGTGGCTTTGCTGCCGATCCAGGATATTTCTGAGGCTGTCAAAGAACTGCGCCGCGCGGTGAACGAGCTCGGTATGGTTGGCGCCGTGCTGCCCGCAGTCGCGCCGGCTGGAAGGCTTTACAGCGGTCCGGAGTTTTACCCTCTCTGGGAGGAAGCGCAGAAGCTCGACGTACCGATCTCCACCCACGGCGGGTTGAGCATGCCGGCGCTCGGTCTCGATATGGTGAGCAACTTCACCATCGGCCATACCCTGGAGCATCCGTTTGCCCAGATCCGTCAATTCGTCGCCATGATGTTCGAGGGCGTGTTCGAGCTATTTCCTCATTTCAGGTTCGGCTGCATCGAGTGCGGCGTGGGCTGGGTGCCTTACATGATGGACCGCATGGACGAGGAGCAGGAACGCAAAGGCCACTACTCGCCGCGCTGCAAGCTCAAACCCAGCGATTACGTCAAAAAAGGCAATATCTTTTTCGCCGTCGAGGTCGAAGAGTCCGCGCTCCCGCTTGCCGCGCAGGTCGCCAACGACAATGCGCTCATCTGGGCGTCGGACTATCCGCACGAGCGCGACCAGCGCGACTTCAGCCACGACATCCCCAACCTGATCGATCGCAAGGATGTCAGCGACGAGCTGAAGCGGAAAATTTTCTGGGACAATCCCCTGCGCTTCTACCCGCGGCTCAAAGCCAGAGTGGAGAAAGGCGCAACCAAAGCGGTCGCTTGATAAAAACCCGGATGTGTTGGTTTAATGAAAATCCCGGCTGCGCGTGCTCGCCGGTTGAAGCTCCAACCTAGGCTCCCACAATTCTTCCGCCACCAAATGCACCACGCCATCTTCGGCTTGCAGCTTGCCGGTGATGCCGAGAAAACTCACAGTCTTGGCCAGGACCGAGTACCGCTGCAATACGCTCTCCCATAGAACGATGTTGACGAAACCTGTTTCGTCTTCGAGGGTCATGAACACCACGCCCCCCGCTGTTCCCGGCCGCTGCCGGCAGATCACTAAACCGGCGTAGCTCACCTTCGCGCCATTTGGCATTGAAGCAACGGTGTGCGCATCGGGAAGCCCGCGACGAATCAAGCTTGCCCGCATGGGTTCGAGCGGGTGACGCCGGGTACTGTGCGAAGTTCTGCGATAGTCCCAGCTTACTTCTTCAAAATCGCTTAATGAATTGAAGGCCGGTTTCTGTTCGCGCGCTGCCAGGGACAATGATTCTTTTTGCTGACGGACCAAGCGCCGCACCTCCCATAACGCCGTACGGCGGTCGAGTTGCAAGCTGTCGAAGGCTCCCGCTTCCGCGAGCGCGCTGAGAGAGCCCTCATCCAGGGCTGTGCGGCGGGCGAAATCCTGCAGCGACGCAAAAGGCGCGAGATGCCGCGCCCGCGCGATTCTCTGCCACTCTCGCTCACCCAGGCCTTTCACGTAACGCAGTCCCATAAGGACAGCAAAGCCGCCGGCGCTTTCGTCACACGGCTCCAGGGTGCAATCCCATTCACTTGCCTGTGCGTCGATGGAGCGCATAACGACGTGATGGCGCTTGGCGTCTTCGACGATGGTCGCGGGCATGTAAAAGCCCATCGGCTGGGCGTTCAGCAGAGAGCAGGCAAACTCCGCCGGATAGTGACACTTGAGCCAGGCCGTCGCGTAGGCGATCAAAGCGAAGCTCGCCGCATGGCTTTCCGGAAAGCCGTATTCGCCGAAACCGCGGATCTGTTCGAAAACGCGCTCGGCGAACTCAACGGCGATTCCCTTGGCTTGCATGCGCGTGATCAGCCGCTCGCGATGGCGCTCCATCCGTCCGGTCCGATGCCACGCCGCCATGTCGCGCCGCAGTTGATCCGCCTCGCCCGGCGTATAATCAGCCACAACCATCGCAAGCCGCATCACCTGCTCCTGGAACAGCGGTACACCGAGAGTCCGTGCGAGCACGGGTTTCAATAAATCATGGGGATATTGCACTGCTTCTTTGCCTTGGCGGCGGCGTAAATACGGATGCACCATGCCGCCGGTGATCGGACCGGGGCGGACGATGCTGACCTCGATCACCAGGTCATAAAAGCTTTTTGGCCGAAGGCGGGGCAGCATCGCCATCTGGGCGCGGCTTTCAATCTGAAACACCCCGACAGTGTCGCTTTTGCAGATCATGTCATAGGTTGCTGCGTCACCGCGCGGAATCGTTGCCATGGAAAGATCGACACCGTGATGTTCTCGTAAAAGCTTAAAGCAAAGATCGAGTTGGGTGAGCCCGCCAAGGCCGAGCAGATCCACTTTGAATAGGCCAAGATCTTCCACATCGTTCTTATCCCATTGAATCACCGTGCGCTCCGGCATGGTCGCGTTCTCGATCGGCACCAGGTCATGAACCGGCTCATGGCCAAGCAAAAAGCCGCCGGGATGGATCGACAAATGACGCGGAAAGTCCAGAATTTCATTGGCGAGCTCGAGCAGATGCTCGTGCAAGCCGCCGGCGGAATCGATGCCCATTTGCGCCAACACATCGGGCCGGACAATTTCATAAGAGGATACCAACTTTGCGACTCGATCGAGTGCCGTTTCGGACAGGCCCAGAGCCTTACCAATGTCGCGCAGCGCCGAACGCGAACGGTAACGCACCACGTTGGCAACCAAGGCGGCGTGGTCACGTCCGTATTTTTGGTAGACGTGCTGAATGACTTCCTCGCGCCGGTCATGCTCGATATCGAGATCGATATCCGGCGGCTCGGCCCGCTCTTTCGAGATAAACCGCTCGAATAGCAATCCGATGAGCTTGGGATCAACGGCCGTGATACCCAGGCAATAACAAACGACTGAATTGGCTGCCGAGCCCCGCCCCTGGCAGAGAATACCGTTGGCGCGGCAGAACTCGACGATCTCCCACATGGTCAAGAAATAGCCGGGATAATCGAGCGCCTCGATGATCTCGAGTTCTTTTTCGATTTGCACCACGATCTCGTCCGGAATCCGGTTTTCAT
>JAICHC010000276.1 GCA_025922795.1 Candidatus Binatia bacterium
ATCGGATTCTTCGTTGCGATGGCGGTGTTGGGAGTCGACATGACGAAAGTCACGATACTCGTCGGCGCTTTCAGTGTCGGCGTCGGCTTGGGCTTGCAGAACATCGTCAATAATTTCGTTGCCGGCGTCATCTTGCTTTTCGAACGGCCGGTCAACGTCGGAGACATAGTCCAGATCGACGATGCTATAGGATTCGTCGAGCGAATCGGCATTCGGGCCAGCATTATTCGGGCGACGAACGGCTCTCGAATCATTGTGCCCAACGGAAAATTGATTTCGGATCGGGTCGTCAACTGGACACTGTCAAACCGGCAGCACGGCATCGAACTCCCGATCGTCGTGGCGCAGGACAGCGATCCCGGTCGTGTCGTCGCGCTGCTGGAACGGACGGCGGCTGCGCACCCCCTGGTCGCAGAAGATCCGCCACCCCAGGCGCTGGTCGTGAAGCTCGGTCCCGACACGCTCGGTTTAGAACTGCGCGCGTGGACCGAACGCATCGATCACTGGATGCAAATCCGCAGTGAACTCGCGATTTCGATAAGAGCCGCGTTGGCTAGAGAGAACATCGCGATGCGTTGATGATGAGGCGAAGCGAAGCGCCCGAGTTGATGGCTCGTTCACCGCCGGCTTACCTCGGACAGCGCACTTCTTTCCGAGTTTCACGGTCCGGGTTTGGCGAAACTTTTAATCCAGGATGCACCCGCCTCTTCGAGCGCGGAGCGAATCGCATCGCCCTGGGGCTGAGGCGTGCTCGCCGCTTGAGGGCGCGTTTGGGCTTGCGCAAGGCTGCGAGACCTTAAAACCAATTCCAAATCCGTTTTCTTTTTCGAAGCGACGCTTACCTTCGCAGCCTGCGGCTCAAAGGCTGCCCTGCTCACCTTCAAAACGTAACTGCCGGGTTCCAGGTCTTTTTTAGTGTAGCGTCCGCTGCGATCCGTCTCAGCAGCACCGAGCAAAACATTGTCCGAGGTCAAAAGCTCGACGTGGGCGCGTGGAAGAGGTGCACCACTTTGCTGGCGGACCACAGCCGCGATTTCGCCCGGGGCAGTCGGGAAAAAACTATAGGCGCCAAGGACTGAGGCAAGCGAGCCGCCAATAATCCCGATCCAGGTGTTGATTCTGTTCAGCCATAAATCGTGTCTTCCTTCAGCGCCCATAAGACCCTCACTCAGTCGATGTCGGGATTGCTCGGCCCATGTCTGGAGCAAGCGATATGCCAGAAAAGGAGGCGTTGTTTTTCTGGAAGACGGAGTGATGGCAAAGAAGTTGGGTGACAAAATGTCAGCTTTTTGGACCCAGGAGCAACAAGCACCCGGTATCAGGGACAGGAAAAAAACTCTCCATGACCACATTTTTGAATTGGCTATTTTTCAATGTCCGTCGGCGTGCGGATGTCTGTAACCGAGCCTACCTGTCAATTGCGCAGCCGCCGCTAAAAGCATATAGCGAAGGGTAGCCGCCACTGGTATGACGCCGAGCCTGAAAACGTTCCGAGGACATTATGCCGCTATTCTTGAACAATGAAGAAGTCGAGCAATTAGTGACAATGAAGGACACCATGGACGCGCTCGAGATTCTTTATCGTGAAATGAGCGAAGGAGCGGCGGTGACATCGCCGCGCTCGGATGTGCATAGTCCCACGGCGGCGGCGCAGAGCGCCGAAGGTCCGATGGCGCATTATCTAAAAAGCATGAGCGGCGCGAGCCCGCACTTCGGCACGGCCGCGCTGCGTTTCTCTTCGGATATCGTCGCATGGCGTGATAGCGGCGGCGGCTTACGCCGTGAAAAATTGCCGATGTTGCCCGGACAACGCTGGATGGGGATCGTGTTGCTCTTCAGCTCCGCCAACGGCGAGCTGCTCGCGATCATGAATGACGGGGTCCTGCAACGATTTCGCGTCGGCGGCGCCAACGGGGTGGCAACGCGCCACATGGCACGGCAGAACGCCGAAATCGCCGGCTTGATCGGTTCGGGTTGGCAGGCGGGCACTCAGGTGATGGCCGTTTGCGAGGCGCGCAAGATCAAAAAGATCAAAGTGTTCAGCCCGACCAAGGCGCATCGCGAAAACTTTGCCCGGGAAACCAGCGCGAAGCTCGGCGTTGAGATCGTTCCGGTGGATTCCTACGAAGCCGCCGCCAAAGACGTCGATATCCTGATCACATCGACCAATGCGCGCAGGCCGTTTCTCGGCAAGCGCGCGCTCAGCCAAGGCCTGCACATCAGCGCCATGCAGCGCGATGAATTCGATGACGAAGCGCTCATGAACTGCCGACCGCTGGTTTTGCATACCCATGCGGCGGAAAACAACGTCACGTCGTCCGCGCTCGCGCATTTCGAACGGGACGACTTCAAGCTGCGCGATCACCCGACCACGCGCGGCATCGACTGGAGCTCGCTGCCGACCCTGCCCGACCTCATCGCCGGTCGAATCCCAGGCCGCGAGGACGACCAGCAGATCACGGGTTTTGTCAACAATATCGGCATGGGCGCGCAGTTTGCCGCAGTCGGGAAGAAAGTCTACGACGCGGCGCGAGCGAGAGGCTTCGGCCGCGAGGTCCCGTCGGACTGGTTCACGCAAGACGTGCATCCGTGAGCGGTATCCTCCTGAATTTATCGCCTTGAGTCTGCGGTTTTTTAAATTTGAATTTCATCCTCGACCTGAGTTGGAGGGAATTCCGGCAAACCGGAAGCCTGTTTCGGTCTAGAAGCTTGGGGGAAACCACACCCTATGGCGCTGCTTATTTCGGACCGGCTTGTCGAAGAGATCCTCACGATGCAGGAGGCGATCGATGTCTGTGACATCGCGGTGCGCGATCTGCACGAGGGCAGAGCCGAAAACCGGCCGCGTGATCATTTCTATGTGGCAGACGAAAAAGGCACCTTCATGATGCGCCAATTTCAGGGAGCGCTGCCGAGCCTCGGCGTCTGCGGGCTGCGAGTCACGACCGATGCGCTCGGCGCCGTTCCTCACAGACCGCAAATGCGCCCGTTCGGTCTTTTTTTCCTCTTCGACCTGCGAAGCGCGGCGCTCTTGGCCGTCATTCATGATCATGAGCTGCAGAGAATGAGGGTTGGAGCGGAAACGGGCGTGGCGGCGCGTTACCTCGCGCGCACGGGCGCGGATACGGTCGGTCTTCTCGGATCGGGTTTCCAGGCCGAAATGCAGCTGGCCGCCGTCTGTCAGGTGCGCCAAATTGGCCGCGCGGAAGTATACAGCCCGAATACCGAACATCGCGCACGCTTCGCGGGAGAGATGCAAAAACGCTTAGGCATCGAGGTCGTTCCGGTAGAGTCGGCCAGGCAAGCCGTCGAAGAAAAAGCGTTAGTCTTGGTTTCGACGAATTCTTCAAGCCCGGTTCTGAATGGTGCGTGGATCACGCCGGGTGCTCACGTCACATCGATCGTCAACAGCGATCGCCGGTATCCCCGACGCGAACTCGACAACGAGAC
This sequence comes from Candidatus Binatia bacterium, assembly GCA_025922795.1. The sequence continues at coordinate 3,451 of JAICHC010000276.1, forward strand.
TTTCGCGCGCGCAGAAATCGTCGTGCTCGCCTCCTCCGAGCAAAGCCGGCAAGATCACGCGGCGGACATTTTTGAGGCGATCGAAGCCGGCGCGCTAACTTGGAGCAACATATGCGAGCTGGGGGACGTCGTTGCCGGCGAAACCAAAAGGCGCAACGACAGGCAGATCACCATCTTCAAGAACAATGCCTTGGCGGTCGAGTTCACCGCGCTCGCCTGGAAGGTATTTCAGAGCGCCCGCCGCGCCGGGCTGGGTGAAAAAATTCCTGCTCATTATTTTCCAGCGCTCAAGTCGCTCAAGTAGAATCAATTCGGCAACTGAGCACACCCGAAACTCGCGGGTTTCAAACTGCAGAACCGACTGCACTCACGAATCGGAAACACTGACAGAGTGTTTTCCGGCACGAATCCCTGAAGTTGAGCGCTCTTCATGTGACGGTGAGCTAACCCGCGACTCGCGGGGCCCGGCGCACTGAATCATCAGAATCGCCAAAGCCAAAAAGTAGGCACACGGTAATCGACTCCGGACCTCAGAATTGGAGGACTACAACTCTTCGCCAGCAAAACCGCCAAGCTACTCCCGCAACGTCCTGCCGAATTTCTGTATCATTTTTCGGATAACCACATTTGACGTTTGCTCGCGCTGTGTACCCGCACGGTTTTGTCGTTGAAGCCATTGGATTAGTTGGCGTTTATTAATGCGCCATTGCCTACCTACCTTGTAGGCGAGCAATTCTTTGCGCTGGAGCACGGCTCGTAGTGCTTGCGTCGACACACGTGCCAATTTGGCGGCCTGCCGGCAGGTTAGCAATGGCTCAGGATCGTGGCTCATAGGGCGTTCGACCATCGCTAGAGCAACCCAGATGCCGACCCATTCAATACCAAATGTTGCATGCTAATTTGTGTGAAACCATACTGTCGTAAATAGATCTCCAGTCCTGCTGTCTCGCGTATGGGACATCTAGCTCGTCCTTAAAAGAGCCTGGATTCCAGTAAGTGGGACATTCGGGATCGCAATATCACAAGAACCTGCTAGTGATCGCTCGGCACAAGTTGTGCGCGCCGTATGGTCGATCGCAAACTTTAGAGATTAATCACAGGTATCATTTAAGGCTAAGGCGCGGCGTTCTGCTCCAGCTGTAAGACAATGGACATCGAGGCAATTGCGATATTACTGCTCGAGCCGGATTCGTGGCGGCATCTTGGCTTCGTACACGTCGTGCAAAATAAATCCGGACTCACGCTCCTGGAGGAACGAGATCACCATCGAGTCCTTGCATTAACAGATGCTCCGGCGGAGCTCCATCCGAGCGTCGTGATGATTTCCGATACGCTGCTGCGGGAATTCAGTCTCTCCGTGATTACAAAGATTAAAAAACTGTTCCCACAAGCCAGCATTCTTGTTCATGGCTACGAAGGAGACGCCGACAGAGTGGCGGAAATTTTCATCGCCGGTGCTAACGGTTATTTTTTGCTCTCGGACAAACCGGAGAATCTGGTTGAGAGCTTGAAATTGGTCAGTAAAGGACTGATCTGGGGACCCCCCGAAGCAATAGCGCGAAGTCTCGGGCGCCTGATCAGCCTTAAGGACACTAAACCCACAGTCACCCGAGCAGACCTGATTACGCCTCGGGAGC
>JAICHC010000277.1 GCA_025922795.1 Candidatus Binatia bacterium
CAACCGAACGCTTGAAACCTCGTCACGCGGCGCGCTCATGAACGAAACCGTCGAGTTTCTGCTTCGGCACGGCTATACTCTGCTTTTCGGTTGGGTGTTGGTCGAGCAGATGGGCTTGCCGATACCCGCAGTCCCTTTGCTGCTTGCGGCCGGAGCGCTGGCTGGCTCGGGCCGGATGGATTTGCCGGCGGCGCTAAGCATGGCCCTGATCGCGGTCATTTTGGCTGATGTGTTTTGGTATTATCTCGGCCGCTCCCGCGGCGGGCGCATCTTGAAACTTTTGTGCCGCATCACCCTCGAACCGGACTCGTGCGTGCGTCGCACCGAAAACGTTTTCGTTCGTCACGGCGCGCGTGCTTTGCTGATCGCCAAATTCGTTCCGGGTCTGAATACCGCGGCGCCGACCCTTTCCGGAGTCTTTCGCATGCCGCTGGCGCGCTTCCTGGTATTCGATGTTCTCGGCGGGTTTTTCTGGGTCGTCACCTTCATCGGACTCGGCTTCATCTTCAGCGACCAACTCGAACAGTTGGCACTCTACGCCTCGCGCTGGGGCACCTCCCTGGTCATCGCATTGATCGGAGCTTTGGCGGGTTATGTCTCGTGGAAGTATTTCCAGCGCCAGCGCTTTCTGCGCAGCCTGCGCACGGCGCGGATCTCGCCGCAGGAATTGCTGGACCGGCTAAACGCCGGTGATCCGATTATGATCGTCGATCTGCGCCAACCGATCGACATCGAAACGCAGCCTTACATGATACCCGGCGCGCTGTGCATCGCGGTGGAGGAGCTGGAAGAGCGCCATCATGAAATTCCGCGCGATCGGGATATTGTCGTCTACTGCTCCTGACCCAATGAAGCGACCAGCGCCCGTGTGGCGCTGCTGCTGCGAAAAAGGGGAATTACCAGAATCCATCCGCTTGCCGGCGGCATCGATGCCTGGCTAGCGAACAAGTTTCCGCTCGAACGACCCGGCGCCGTCAAGGAAAAGGCTTTAGTTTGAGGTGCGCGCGTTGCAAGCGCTTCGTTAGCTTCGGGGAGCCGGTTTTCGCCGCAACGTATCGAGGTATTTGAGCCCGCTGGCAGTGTTGAAAATCAGCACCTCGTGGGCGGGTTTGATCCACCCGGTCATTAACAAGCGGCGCAGCGCGGCGGCGCACGCGGCGCCTTCGGGGCAGAAAAAAATCCCTTCGGTTTTCCCCACCCTGGGGATTTCCGCGAGCATCTCATCGTCGCTGACGCTCAGGGCCGCGCCGCCGCTTTGGCGGATTGCTTGCAAGATCAAAAAATCCCCTATCGCTTGAGGCACGCGTAAACCCGAGGCGATCGTATGCGCATTGGGCCAGGGCTCTGCGCTCGCTTTGTGTTCGTCGAAGGCTTTGACGATGGGCGCACAGCCGCTGGCTTGCACCGAAACCATGCGCGGGCGCGCGCTGCCGATCCAGCCGAGCTCTTGGATCTCGGCGAATGCCTTCCACATGCCGATGAGGCCGGTGCCGCCGCCGGTGGGATAGATGATCACGTCAGGGAGACGCCAGTCGAGTTGCTCGGCGATCTCATAGCCGATGGTCTTCTTGCCCTCGACACGATAGGGCTCTTTCAAGGTCGAAACGTCGAACCAGCCTTCGGCGGCCTTTTGCTCGCCAATGATGCGGCCGCAATCGTTGATGAGACCATCGACCAAAGTCAGCTTGGCGCCGTACTGTTCGACTTCGACTCGATTGGCAAGCGGTGTGTCGCGCGGCATGAACACATGGGCTTCAATACCGGCGCGCGCCGCATACGCGGCAAAAGAGCCGCCGGCGTTACCAGCCGATGGTATGGCGGCTTTCGTTACCCCGAGCTCTTTCGCCCGGGAGATCGCTAGCGAGAGGCCGCGGTCTTTGAAGGAGCCGGTTGGATTTTGCGCTTCGTCTTTGATCCAAAGTTGCTTCAAACCCAGCTCGCCGCCCAGTTTTTTTGCGTGCAGAAGCGGCGTAAAGCCCTCACCCAGAGAAATACGATTGGCGTCATCCTGCAGCGGCAGAAGCTCGCGGTAGCGCCACAACGAAGCGGCACGACGTTGGAGAGAGGATTTTGCGAAAACTGCTTTGGCTTTTTCAAGATCATAGCGAACCCATAGCGGCGAACCGCACGGGCAGAGGTTCAGTAACTCGGACAGGCCGAAGTGAGCCCCGCAGCGCGCACAATCGATCGCTTGGGCAAATGACATGGAGGTCGGTCCGAAAAAGATATGGAGAATTGCTCGATAGAGAACAGAAGATCGAGGATGGCCCTCTTCAATCTCCGGTCGGACGTCTCGGACTATCGCGACTTATTAAGGAGTTCATAAGTATCTAGACAACAGGGTTGGTTGGACACGAAGGGACGACTCGTTCCAAGCCCAGGCAAAGCGTCTGTGCGTCATCGGCCACCCCCCGAGCCTCACGCCCCGAGTGCTTAATTTTGGGCGTGGGTGCGAAAGCATCCTTTAAGTCCTGGTGCCTGCGCTTTCTACGACTCGCCCCTTCGTCCCAGTATGTTTACTAACTAACGACCTCCTTAGTAAGCCAGCGGTTCGTTGCTTCCGGGTACCGGTACGGCAAAGGCGTTGAGGGTCATGGCGACCATCGCATAGAAGCCGATGGCGCTGACCAGCTCGACCATGACTTGTTCTCCGAAACTCGCGATCCCGCGCTGATAACTCGCGTCCGACAACGTTTGAGTGGTGTTCAGCTCTATCGTGAAGTCGTAAACCAGCCGCTCGTCTTCGCGGGTGAAATCCGGCGTGCGCCGTTGACGGATCGCTTCAATGATCTCGGGAGAGATTCCGAATTTGAGCGCGTGGGGCTCATGGATGAACCAGGCATACTGCGCGGTGGCCAGCCGCGCCGCGACAAGAATCATCAACTCGAGCAAGCGCCGTTCGAGCTTTACACGCGAAGCGAACATCTCCTGGAGCTTGATCGTGTTCTCGCAAAGCTCCGCGTTGCGCAACCAAACCGCGAATGGACCGCGCATATGGCCGCGCTCGCGCACCATTCGATCATAGATCGAGCGCTGCTCGGGTGCGAGATTATTTTCGTCGATTTCTGGCAGACGGCCCATCGATTCTCCTCGGCAAGCGGTTCCCAGAGTTCCGAGTCGTTCCAGACGTTCAAGCCCCCTCTTGTGTTCTCCCCGCGGACGCGGGGGAGAATGCAGGAGGAGGATCACCCAGGGCAGAATCATCCATCATTGATTGAAGCGCACTCGAATCAAACCTCAGATGCGAAAAGAGAGCGGGTTACGGCTGCTGCCCCTTCTTCAGCGATTCGGCGAGCTCGCGCAAATATTCTTCCTGCTCCTTGCCCTCGTACAGCGCGAGCGAGCCATCGCTTTTCAGCGGGATGCCGCCGAAGAAATGAAAAGCGTGGCCGTCCCAGTCGTAGAACTCATCACCGCGTTGATAAATCTCTTTCCACTTGTAACCGACCGGACTACGGTGCAGACCCGTGCGGGCCGGGAAGTTGTCTTCTTTATCGCGCGAGTCTTTGAGAGTTTCTTTCGGTCCCTCTTCTTCGGGAAGGCTCTCCCACATGCGGCGGTAGTTGGGAAAAAATTCTTCCTCGCGAACCAGCAAGGCCGTGTGCATGTCCCACCATGGGCTGTGTCCGGCGATGCGCTCATCGACCTGGTCAACCAGTTTATAGACCAGCCGAGCTCCCGCGCGCATGCGCAGCACGAGTGTTCCCTCGGCCGTTTGAGAATTACGCTCGACAGCCATGCCGCAATACTTTTCGAAAAAAGCCGCGGTCCTGGCGAGATCGCGGGAGCCGTAGACTCCGTGGCTGATGCGGCCGACCCTTTCTTCGGTGGCGATCTCCATGGCGCCTTCCGGCATTTTGACCGGCGCCCAAAATTCATACTGGTTGCCGTCCGGATCGGCGAAATAGATGACCGTCCCGTCTTCCCCTTCGGCGGCGGTTTTTACCGGATCGGTGTGCGGGATTTTGTGTTTGTCGAGCCGGCGCAGGTGCCGATCGATATCTTCGGGCTGAATGTAAAAGCCGCACCTGGGGAGATCCTTCCCCAATTCCTTCGCCGCCGGGTAGTTTTCCGGCTGGAGGAACGCGCCGATGCGGCACGAACCGCCCTCCCACCACATGAAACAGAAGATCGGCGTGCTCTTTTTTCTCATGTTGGTCGTAAGTCCGTTGATCGGCCGGATCGGCAGACCGGTGGCGTTGAGCGCCCAGTAGGTCCACGCCGGCAAGTCGTTCGTGCCGACCACATAATGATCGATCCAGTGGACGGCGCCTTTAGGTTCCACGCTGTTCATCGAAGGTCCTCCCTGCTGCTCATCATGAAAAAGGCCAATACCCACTACATCACAGGCCATACAGCGCTGCGGCGTTTTCGCGATAGATTTTCCTTTTCACATCGTCCTGAAGATGCGCCGAGTCTTTCTCGATAATCTCTTTTGAAAAAGGCCAGGTGCTATCCGGGTGCGGGTAGTCCGAGCCCCACATGATATGGCCTTCGCCGAAGAATTCGATGAGGTGCAATCCGACCCGATCTGTTTGAAACGTCGCCCAAACCTGACGCTTGAAAATCTCGCTGGGCATCGCTTTCAGAGGAATCTCCGCGGCCTTGCGGCGCTCGAATTGTCTCTTGTAACGATAATCCATTTCTTGAACGACGAACGGGATCCAGCCGATGGCCGATTCGGCGAGACAGAATTTCAATTTCGGATGGCGCTCCAAGGTTCCGAAGTTGAACATGTTCACGAACGGATTGAAAAACGAAGTCGCGCCGTTGCTGAGCCCCATATCGAAGGTTCCCGGGCGCTCGCCGGGCTTGACGGCGTCGATGGTCGCCCTGACGGTTCCCGACTGGGTGCTGCCGCCGACGTGATACGACACGACGATGCCGGCGTCTTCGGCGGCATCCCAGAACCCGTCCCAGGGCTTCATATTCATCTCGAGCGTGACGTCGTTGACCAGAAAGTTGGCTTCTTTAAACCCCAGCTTGGCCACCCGGATGACTTCATCGCGCGCCGCTTCAGCGTCGACCGATGAGAGCATGGCGACGGGAAAGAAGCGCTTCGGCGCGGTCTTGCC
>JAICHC010000278.1 GCA_025922795.1 Candidatus Binatia bacterium
AACTCTGATCGACGTATTTTTCCGGATCCGGCAGCGGGCCCTTTATGCCTTTTTGCTCGGCGTAAATATCCACGACCGTTTTGAGCCCATCGAGTCCCTCACGCTCACGACCAATGCCTCCCGCTGCGGCCATCTGCCAATGCGGCCGCGAGGAACTGAACCCTTACTACTTATACACCTTATCGATGAAGCCGCTTTTTTCCAGCTCGCGCACGATGCTTTCGTCGACCATGTCCTCGAAGCGAAGTTGTACGCCGGGCTTGCGGCTGGTCGCTTCTTTGATCTGTACCTCCACGCCGGGCCGGGTCACCAGCGGCACCACGTCATAGAGTTTGGCGGTCGCGGCGTAGGCTGACTCCAGATAATTTTCGTTGGTGATTCGGCTGTACTTGGAGATGATTTTTTTCGTGTCCTCCTTGTGCGTCTTGAAAAATTGCGTTGCCTCGATGTGCGCCATGATGACTCGTTTCACCGTATCTTTGTGGCGCGCCAGATAGCGTTTCGTCGTGGTTGCGCAGATATAGGGAAATTCGAATCGCTTCTGAAAATCCGCCGTGCTGATGAGAATACGGTAAGGAATGCCTTGGGTCAGGTGAATAATACCCGGCGGCGATGGAAATCCAGCGATCCTGCCGGTGCGAAACGATGCCGCCCTTTCCGCCGGACCGCCGACCTGCATAATCAGCACTTGCTTATCGGGCTCCATCCCGAGGCCCCGGATCAGCGCGCGCGCCGCCACGTCCGAGGCGCTGCCAACGCGGCTTATGCCGATGTTTTTTCCCTTGAGATCCTCGGCCGATTTGACGCTCTCGTTGACGACCAGTTCGTAAGGCAGCGAGTTGAGGTAGCAGGCGACCATCACGAGATCCGCGCCGGCAACTACGGCGCTGGCCACGCCGCCGCCGGAAGCATTGGCCACCTGCACATCACCCGCCACCAGACTCGAGACACTGGTAGTCGTGCTGGGAATGAAAAGCAAGTCGGCGTCCAAGCCGTGCTTTTTGTAATAACCCCGCGCCTGCGCCACGTACCACACCGCATTGCTGCTCTCCAGAGCGCTGTGCGCGAGCCTGATTTTGTCTTGCGCCGATGCGCCGTTGACCGACGCCGCACTGCCACAGAAAAAAAGCAGATTAACGAATAACCAAAATCGCCGCGGAAGTTTCATAATCCCTCCTTCATAAGATGACGACGAAAGGGAGAATGTTGAAGGTCTGGCGCCAGCCTCATCATCGGCGGCGCCAACATACGACTTTGACAAACTTCAGGCAAGCAAGTTTCTCGCGCGGTCACGGCCATCAGCCGCCAATAGAAAATGCCGAAAAATGTTGACTCAAGTATTTCCGGAGGGTAGCGTTGACAAAATTACATCCGCGGTTGCGTTGGCATTTTGGCGCTTCTGTCCTTTCCAAACAAGGCGACAATCTAAGCAGCTGGCTGATCGAGCCTCGTCGGCTCCGAGGCCGGTGATCCCTCGCAGGTCCGCGTCGTCCCACAATCCAAATTGAACGATGCCATGACGTACGAAGCAATCTTGAGGGAATTGAGCCTGGCCGCCGACAGCGGCGACGAATTACTGCACTGGATCATCAGACAGCTGGCGCAGCTCATTGGGCTTGCCCTGGAACGACTTCCGGGCGCAGTGCCGCTCAGCGAGTATAGATTCCTCTATCCCGAGATCTGGCTTCACGCCGCCACTTCGATCGTGTTGCTCGTCTGCTTTTTGTTCATTCATGGGCTGATTTTTACATTTGTCCGCCGCAAAACCGACCGTCACCGCGAAAAGACGGGCGGCGACGACATTTGGGTAATCGTTGCGCAAGCCGTGCTCAAACCGTTGAAGTTCGCGTCTTGGATTATCGGAATTTATCTCGCCGCCCTGCCGTTATTATTGCTTCTCAATCTCGACCACCCGCTGTACTCGCTCCGGCTGCTGGTCGACAAGCTTGTCAACCTTCTCCTGTTCGCCGCCGTGTATTGGCTTTTTTACCGCTCGATCGAAATCGCGGAGAACCGCTTACGAATCTGGGCGCGCGGCACGCGCAGCGAAGTGCAAGACCTCGCGATTCCATTAATCGTCAAAACGCTGCGTGCCGTCGTCCCGGTAGCGGCAGTTACGGCAGGCCTGCCGCTCCTAGGGCTGCCGCCAGAGTATGACGCGGTCGTGGCCAGAGCGAGTAGCTTGTTTTTTCTCGTCGCCGTTTCATGGCTATTGTTTCAGATTGTCGCCGTCGGCGAGCGCTTCATTCTGATCCGCTATGACGTGAGTCGAAGCGATAATTTGCGGGCGCGCCAGATCTATACGCAGGTCCATATACTCAAGCAAACACTGCACGTCATCATAACGGTGGTCATGCTCGCCGCCGGATTGATGATGTTCGATACGGTGCGCAGCTTGGGTGCGAGCGTGCTGGCATCGGCCGGCGTCATCGGCATTATCGTCGGCTTCGCGGCACAACGCACCATCGCTAACTTATTTGCCGGTTTCCAACTCGCGATGACCCAACCGATCCGCATCGACGACGTCGTAATCGTCGAAAATGAATGGGGACGCATCGAAGAAATCACGCTGACTTACGTCGTTGTACGAATCTGGGATCTGCGCCGGCTGATTGTGCCGCTGAGCTATTTCATCGAGCGCCCTTTTCAAAATTGGACACGCGCCCAGTCGGACATCCTGGCCACCGTGTTCCTCTATACCGACTATGCGGTTCCGGTCGATGCCATGCGCGAAGAGCTCAAACGAATCCTGGCCCAAGCGCCGGATTGGGATGGCAAAGTGTGCGTGTTGCAGGTGACCAATGCCACGGACCGATCGGTCGAATTGCGGGCCCTGGCAAGCGCTGCCGACGCCTCCAAGGCTTGGAATCTCAGATGTGAGATTCGCGAGAAGCTGATTTTTTTCGTGCAACAGAACTATCCCGATAGCCTGCCTCGGGTGCGGGCGGAGATGCGCCAAGCCGGCGCGTGACAGGCAAGACAGCGAAGCAGCTCAATCCTGAATAGCTGAATGAGTGGCACGGGAAGGCTAGATGGGCTCATATCGAAGCCGCTCAGGCGCGAGACAAACCGGCGCAAACTCAAATCGAGTGCTGAGTAATTTTGCTGGTTGGCTGCTACGAACCATGGGTGCGCAAGCCCGGCATGACTTCACGCGTGAATAAGTCGAACGAAGTTTCGCAAGCGGCACGAGCAATTCCCGGGACGGAGAATCGGCAGACGAGATGATTTACATTCAGTTCTTTCCGGAATCTTTCAATTTCAGCAACGCAGGTCTTCGAGTCGCCCAAAATAATCCGGTCTTCAGCGAGCCGCTCGATCGTTAGTTCTCCCGCTGGACGCTTGACCACCGGGTGAGGCCAGCGGAAATACATTCTTTCAAACGCCTGGATAAACGAATCACCCGCAGCGGCGATCGCTTCTTGGGCGGAGTGCGCGACGAACACGTAGCGAAACAAATCAACTTCGCCCTCGCCTTTGCCATTTTCGCCGCACGCATCTCGGTACATGCGCGCGCTCGGCGCCAGCTCACCCAGACTGGCGGACGGACCGACAAACCATGCGTCGCCGAGCCGCGCCGCTCGGCGAATCGCCGCCTCGGACCAAGCGCCAACCCAGATCGGCGGTCTGGGCTGCTGCACCGGGCGCGGCGCGATTGTGGCATCGGTCACTTGAAAATGCCTGCCATGATGCGTGACCGTCGTTTGCGTCCAGAGCCGTTCTAACAATTGAGCGCCTTCCTCCATCCGGCTGCCGCGCTCTTTGAGCGAAATGCCATAGGCGGCGAATTCTTCCGGCGCGTAACCGGCGCCAATTCCCAAAATCAAGCGGCCGCCGGAGATCATGTCGACCATCGCGCCTTCTTCGGCGACCGCCAACGGATGATAGAGCGGCAACAAGAGCACGCCGGTACCCAAAGCGATGCGGCTCGTGCGGCTTGCGATCGCCGCAAGTCCGATCAAAGGCGCCGGATGCAAAATGGGATTGTTATGATGCTCGCCAAGCCAAACCGAGTCGAAGCCCGCGCTCTCCGCCCGCTCGCACTCGCTGAGGGTCTCGTAAAAGCTCGTTTGTCCTTGCAGCGGGCTTAAACCGATTTTCATATTGATCTCGTAGCGCCTGATCAGATTTGGCGAACCATTGTATGCCGCCTTAGGTGAGATTGCCGGCGTCCGGCGATCAATCCGGCGGGTCGTTGGCGCGGCAGGGTCCCAAGATCGTCATGGCGACGATGGTGCGCCGCAGATCGCGCTTGTTTCTGAACATCGTCTGCCTGAATCCACGACGGCGCAACGGCTGGACCGCGATGGGTGGAGGCGCTTCCTGTGCGCTCTCACGGCGCGCGAACGACGCGGGCGGTGGCGGAGCCGCTTGCCGGCGCATACCCATGTCCGGCTCGCGCCGTGAATCCGGCGCTGGGGGTTCATATCGTCGCCGCATTTGACCAAGGATGTAGTTCGCCAAGGGGATCGCAATAAATAGAATGAGGAGAATGATCGTTTCCATATAAATGAAGCTCTCTCCTCAGCGCTTCTGGCCGGACGACGGATCTTCGCCGGTGCCGGCGATCGAATCGCGCATCGACGTGTCGGCTTGCACGTTCTTCATGCGGTAATAGTCCATGATGCCGAGATTGCCCTGACGAAATGCCTCGGCCATGGCGCGCGGCACCTCCGCCTCCGCTTCGACGACGCGGGCGCGCATCTCCTGCTCTAATGCCACGGCCATGGCGCGGCGCTCTTCAGCCTTGGCCTGGGCGATCTGCTTGTCGGCATCGGCCTGGTCGATTTGCAGCTTCGCGCCGATGTTCTGACCCACGTCCACATCGGCGATGTCGATCGACAGGATCTCGTAGGCCGTTCCTGCATCCAGTCCTTTGCTCAGAATATTCTTCGAAATGTGATCGGGATTTTCCAGCACTGCCTTGTGGGTTGCCGCCGATCCGATGGTGCTCACCATGCACTCGCCGACCCGCGCGATGACCGTCTCCTCGCCTGCACCACCGACCAGCCGGTCGATGTTGGTGCGAACCGTCACGCGAGAGACGGCGATAAGTTGGATTCCGCCCTTCG
>JAICHC010000279.1 GCA_025922795.1 Candidatus Binatia bacterium
CGGCAATGGGCTCTTGTGATAGCAGTTGTACTCTCTTATTGATTCCGCTTCCCAGCGCTAACCTTGAGGAGGTAACATGGAAGCATTCGGGTCAACAAATCATACGCTTGAGATCGGTGACGTCGAATATCTTCGCCATGGGGACACGCCGCTCCTGCTGCGCCTCTTCAAACCCTCCGGCACCGGGCCCTTCCCGCTCATCGTCGAGCTCCACGGTGGCGCTTGGTGTCGCGGTGACCGCGCCAACGACACGGCGCTCAATGAAGCACTGGCCAAAAGCGGCGTCGTGGTGGCCGCGCTGGATTGGCGCATGCCGCCTGTGGCGTCGTATCCTGCTTCGCTCATGGACATCAATTACGCCGTGCGCTGGCTCAAAGCGCGGGCCAGCGAGCTGCGCAGCCGCGCTGAGCTAGTCGGAATTATGGGAAGCTCGAGCGGCGGGCACCAGGCGATGCTTGCAGCAATGCGACCGCGGGATCTGCGCTATTCGGCGCTGCCCCTTCCCGCCTCCACTGCGCAGGTCGACGCCAGTGTGCGTTGTGTCGTGATGTGTTGGCCCGTTATCGATCCACTGAGCCGCTACCATTACGCCAAAGATCTCAAAACACGCGGCGGGTCGCATGCGGAGTTTGCCGACCGGGTGTTACCCAACCACGATCAATTTTGGAGCAGCGAAGAAGCGATGGCCGAGGGCAGCCCCACGCGCGCGCTCCAACGAGGCGAAAAAGTGGAATTGCCACCTGCCCTCTATATTCAAGGCACTGCCGACATCGCACATCCAAAAGCTGACCTCGAGCGCTTCGTTGAAACTTACCGCAAGGCTGGCGGGCATCTTGAGCTGGAACTTTTCGAAGGTGAAGCCGAGGGCTTCATCGGCAGAAACGCCAACTCACTCAATGCAGCAAGGGCGACGGAGAAAATCATCGACTTCGTACACAAACAGCTCTGTTGAGCCGCACAGCGGCCGAGCAACACCCCAGCCATGTTTTTTCGTTAAACAAAATAGAACAAAATGCCATTCTGAGTAGCGGCCAAGATTTGCTTTAATCTCCCCAGCACTCCCATCCTTTCCTTTATTTTCGCCCACTATCCATCGTCAGCCGAATTTCGGTCGGCCGAAATTTTCTTGACGTTTTCGAGATTTTCAGTACTCTAGGTCACAATAGGAATTGACCTTTTCTCGTTTCTCACCGCCTGCGTCGTTATTGGCAACTATCTGACAATGTAGTTACCACTCGAAAAGTGTTCTTATATCCCGTTCGTTACGATCTAATCTGAGGTATTTGGATCACAAACGCTCATACTGCGCAGTTTTGAGTGTGTAAAATCAAAGGGCTGGTGCTACACTATCTAAAAGCGTGGGAGTTCAGCTAAGTTGGAATCGAGGCTAGCGGCTAATCATTACGCTCGAGTTTTACGGGTGATCGGCCAAGATATCGCCGATTTGTTTCCTGTACAGCTCGAAATTGAACAACAACAACGCAATTTTATCGTGCGCGCACGCTGCGATCGCAGACGATCCGAAGGCAAAGCGCCGCCTCAGCCCGCCGAGGCGCCCAAAATCGGATTTCGAAGCATCCTTCATAGACTCAACACGATTCGGCTGGATAAAGCACCGGAAAAATCCGACTTGGTGACGGTGAACCGGGCTTACAATCCCATGGACATTAGCCGCATCGACGAAGCTGGCCTACAGCGCCGTATACAGATGGGCAAGATCCCGGACATTCATAACCTTGGCGAAGCGCTTCGCACGATTGGCAGAATCATCGATGCCGATGAAGGCCGTCTGACGAGAATCTTCAAAGACCAACGCCGTGTCATATTCGATTACGTTGTGAGAGGCGGCGAGGCGCGTAAAGTGGAAATGACCCTTACGGAACTGTACAAAGTTCAACAGACTTACTATCAAGCCCGCAGTGCCACGCAAACCATTGATTTATGGAGGGGGAAAAAGTAGGTCGGCCAGATCGACGATTTTTCTAAGTTCGTAAATCAAACCAGCTGCCGAATTAAGCGATCAGAACCGCCTCACCGCCTCTCGCGACCGGACCCCTCCTGTTTCAATCACCACAATTCGATAGCACCGGCAGATTGCTCAGAGAGACTTTGATCGCCCAGACTGCCAAACCTCTCGGGGTCAAGGCAAATCGAGCGCAACCAAGCCTATGAATCCTTTCTCAGCAGCCTGCTATGGCAAGCGTAACTTGGGATCGAGGGCGTCGCGCAACGAGTCGCCGAAAAGATTGAAAGCAAAAACCGCGAGGCTGATGGCAAGCCCAGGGTAGATCGCCATCCAAGGCGCGCGTTCGGCGAACTCGACGGCGGCGCCGCGCAGCATAAGACCCCAGGCTGCTTGCGGTTCCGCGACGCCGAGACCCAGAAAGGAGAGTGAGGCCTCCAAAAGAATCGCCTGACCCAGAAACGCGGTCAGCATGATCAGATAGGGCGCCATGACATTGGGAATCATATGGCGAACAATGATTCGTAGCGGACCAAAACCGAGCGCGCGCGCGGCTTCGACAAATGGCATCTCACGTAAAGCGAGGGCGCTGCTGCGGACGACGAGAGCGCAACGCGGCACCATGGGAACCGTGATGGCGAGGATGACATTCGTCACTCCGGAGCCCAGCAAGGAAACGACCACCAGCGCCAAAATGATCAGTGGAAACGACAAAAGCAGATCCATGAAACGCTGGAGTACGAGGTCGATCTTGCCGCCGAAATATGCGCTGCTTACACCGATCAGCGCTCCAAGGGTTGCCCCCAGGAATGAAGACGCGAACCCGATCCATAAAGCAGTCCGCGAACCGTAGATGATACGGGTAAATACGTCTCGACCAAAAGAGTCCGTGCCAAACCAATGAGATGGATTCGGTGCCTGGAGCATTTTTCCGTAATCCGTCGTCAGCGGATCGTAGGGCGAAACGAAGCCCGCAAAGATTGCAGCCACGATCATGATGCCTATAATGCCGGCTCCGACGGCTCCCACCGGACGCCGAAGGATGAACCTGAGAGACGTCTCAACCCACGAATGAAGACGGGAGGAAACCGGAACCGTGAAGATCGGAACACTAGCTCTTGCCATAGGAAAAAATTCCTAAGATTGCGATCGGGTGTGACGTCTTGAACGCCTTGCACTGTTTGAACATTCTTCCGTTTTTCTGTTCGTTCAACGATAGCGGATCCGTGGGTCCAACCAAGCATTTATTAAGTCAACGAGAAAATTCACGAAAATAAAAACAAACGAAGTGAGCAAAACCAGGCTTTGCACCATCGTGTAGTCGCGCTGGCTAATGGCTTCGACGAAGAGCTTGCCGATGCCGTTCAGATTGAAAACCTGCTCGGTCACCACCAAACCGCCAACAAGAAAAGCAAACTCAAGTCCGATCACGGTAATCACCGGCAGCAATGCGTTTTTGAGCGCGTGGCGGATCAGAACCGCCCGCTCGCACAGTCCTTTGGCGCGGGCGGTGCGAATGTAGTCTTCCCGCAAGACTTCCAATACCGCCGAACGCGTCATGCGCGTCGCGACGGCGGAGTATCGGTAACCGACGGCTAAGGCGGGCCAGATAAGCTGTGTCAAATTGGCCTTCGGATCGACCCAGAATGGCGTAAAGGTCAACGGCGGCAGCCAGCGAAAATAGATGACAAAGGCAAGAATGATGACGATGCCGAGCCAGAACGACGGAATGGCCAGCCCGGCAATCGAGAAAATCCGCACGCAGTAATCGATCCACGTGTCTTGCTTCACTGCCGCAAGCGCCCCCAGGGGAATCGAGATCAGGACCGCGACAAAAGTCGCCATCAAGGCAAGCTCGAGACTCAACTCGAGTCGAATAGCAATCTCGTGGGTAATGGGCTGTCCTGTCCACATCGAGGTGCCAAAGTCCAGGCGGGGGATCCCGGCGATCCAGGTGACGAACTGTTTCCAAATAGGCTGGTCTAGGCCCAGTTGCGCGCGTTCACGGGCGAGCGCCTCCTTCGGCGCATAGGTTCCCGAACCGGCGTATTTGAGTTCCACGATGTCCCCGGGTACGATCCGGAGAAGAAAAAAAATCAAAACCGCGACCCCGAACAGAGTCGGGATCATTAACAACACACGTCTGACGATATATCCGTACACGCGTCAGCTAGTCGAGGAATGGGAATGGAAGATCAACGCTGGTGATCGTCGATCCTCCATCCTCGGCCTGATTACTGCGCGATCCAGACATCCCTTAAGTCTTGGTTGACGTAGTGACTCGGTGTGATCTTCCAGCCTTTCAATTTGGCTGAGTGCGGAACGATGCGCTGCCACCACAGGGTGGGGGGAAACTGATACGCCTTTTCGTCGATAACCCGCTTTTCGAATTGCCTTAAGAGCTTCAGGCGTTCCTTTGGGTCTGTGGCTCGGCTCTGTTTTTCGTAGAGGTCATCCAACACGCTGTCCTTGTATCGCGCGTAATTGACAGGGCTTTTGTCGCTGCTCACAAACTTAAATAGCTGCAGATCCGGGTCGTCCATGAAATCACAGGAGAAATCAATTCCGGCGTCGTAATTACCCTGGCGAAAATCATTGAAGTAAGCTCCCGCTTCCTGCTGGACGTGATTGACGTTGAGTCCAATCTGGCGCCATTGATCGATAACGTAGACCCCGGTGACCTCGTAAGGCTCTCTGATGTTACGGTTCTTGAGCGTGAAGGAAAACCCTTCAGACACGCCGGCTTCTTTGAGCAATCGCCTTGCTTCCTTGCGCGATGCCTCGATGTCCTTTCCGAATCCGGCGAGCTTCACAAGCTCCGACTCAGGGATGGCGAACTCGGAGCCGGGCCGTAAAAGCCCGCCAACGTATTTCATTACGGAGATTTGCGACAGCGCCTTCGATGCGCCCCACCGATCGATTGCAAGAGTAAGCGCGCGTCGAACTCGGACGTCGTCGAACGGCTTCTTTTCGTTATTGATCGTCACTGTAAGATTGCAGACCCAGGGACTCTCCTGAACGACGACCTGGTTTCCGGCGGTCCTTACGATGTCATCGCGAGCCGCTGGGTTAAAGCCGCGGAATTCGACGAGCGCCTGCCCGCTGCGC
>JAICHC010000280.1 GCA_025922795.1 Candidatus Binatia bacterium
CAAGGAAAGCGGCGCCAATGCGAGCGTCATTTACGTGCCGCCGCCGTTTGCCGCTGACGCTATCCTCGAAGCGGCTGATGCGGCGATTGCGCTGATCATTTGCATCACCGAGGGCGTACCGGTGCGCGACATGGTCAAGGTGAAGCGTTATCTCGCCGGACGCAGCTCGCAGCTCCTCGGGCCCAATTGTCCGGGAACGATTACGCCCGGGGAGTGCAAGATCGGCATCATGCCGGGTCATATTCACAAGCCGGGAAGCATCGGCGTGGTGTCGCGTAGCGGCACGTTGACCTACGAAGCGGTGGATCAGCTCACGCGTTTGGATCTGGGCCAGTCGACGTGTGTCGGCATCGGCGGCGATCCCGTGCATGGATTCGAATTCGTCGACGTCTTGAGAATGTTCAACGAGGATCCTGCGACGGAAGGCGTGGTCATGATCGGCGAGATCGGCGGCAGCGCCGAAGAGGAAGCCGCTGCCTGGATCGAAAAGAATATGAAAAAGCCGGTGGCAGGATTTATTGCCGGGCAGACGGCGCCGGCCGGTAAACGGATGGGCCACGCCGGGGCGATCATCGCCGGCGGCAAAGGCACGGCCAAGGAAAAAATCGCCGCGATGAAGCAGGCCGGGATTCGCATGGCGTCGTCACCGGCGACCATCGGCAGAACGATGCAGGAGGCGTTAGCAAAACCATGAGCGTGGAAAAAACTTTGTCGATCATCAAGCCCGACGCGGTCGGCAGAAATCTCATCGGCGAGATTCTGCGCCGTTTCGAAGGCGCCGGGCTGAGAATCGCCGCGGGAAAACTTCTGAAACTTACGCCGGAGCGCGCGCAGAGGTTTTATGCGGTGCACAAGGAGCGGCCCTTTTTCACTGGTTTGTGCGCTTACATGTCTTCCGGACCGATCTTCGTTGCGGTGCTCGAAGGCGAAAACGCGATTCTCAAGAACCGGGAAATCATGGGAGCGACCGATCCGGCCAAGGCCGCGCCCGGGACGATTCGGAAGGACTGGGGCCATGACGTGGAGCAGAACGCGGTCCACGGTTCGGACAGTCCGGAAACCGCAGCAAGTGAGATTAGCTTCTTTTTCAGGCCCGACGAAGTTCTCTAAGCGCCGCAGCGCGGCCCACTCAGGGTTGGATTCGTAGGTGAAGCCCAACATCAAAAACTTGAGCTTCCGCGAGCTAATGGCGTTTCTCGCTGATCGCCAACAGCCGGCCTACCGCGCCAAGCAGATCCGCCAGTGGTTGTTTCAAAAACGGGCGACGTCTTTCAGCGAGATGACCAATCTATCACGGCCGTTGCGCGAACAGTTGGAAGCGAATTTCACGATCGGCCGGCTAACGACGATTCGCCGCGCGCAGTCGGATGATGGCACAGTCAAGTTCCTCTTTGACCTTGGCGACGGCGCCAGCATCGAGAGCGTGCTGATTCCCGAGGCGCGGCGGTTAACCCTCTGTATCTCGACCCAGGCGGGTTGCGGCTTTGGCTGCGCGTTCTGTGCCACGGCGGTTTTGGGGCTCAAGCGCAATTTAACGGCGAGCGAGATTATCGATCAAATCATCGAAGCAGGTCGCACCCTGGGGGAGGATCAGCGCATCACCCACATTGTTCTGATGGGCATGGGCGAGCCGCTGGCGAACTATGCCGAGACCCTCAAGGCGCTGGAGATCATCAGCAACGGCGAGTGGGGAATCGGCATTTCGCCCCGACGGGTGACGCTTTCGACGGTCGGCTTAGTGCCGCAGATCCAAAAGCTCATGGAAGACAGTCACGTGAATCTCGCCATTTCATTGCACGCCCCCACCGATGAGCTCCGCGGTGAGCTGATGCCGGTCAATCGCAAGTACTCGTTGACCGAGTTGCTCGATTGTTGCCGCGCGTTGCCGATTCCGCGACGCAAACGCATTACTTTCGAATACGTTTTGCTCGGCGGCGTCAACGATTCCGAGCACCACGCGCGCCAACTCGCCAAGTTACTGCGGGGCATTCCCAGCAAGGTTAACGTGATTCCGTTCAATCCCCATCCCGGGAGCACTTTTTCAAGACCCTCGACTGAGCAGATCGAGCGCTTTCAGAATGTCCTGCGCGATCTAGGTGTGCAGATCAACGTGCGCCGGCCGCGTGGCGACGACATTCAGGCGGCTTGCGGACAACTTCAAGGCGAGGAGGCGGGACGGATGCGGCGGCGCGGACTCGCGGCTGAAGCGGTCTGACAGGCGGATGGCACCCCCCATTGTCGGCGTCATAGGCGGCAGCGGTCTTTACCAGATCGCGGGGCTCGGCCGGATACGGGAGATCGAGGTCAGAACTCCCTTCGGTAAGCCGTCCGATAAGCTCATCAGCGGCCGGCTCGGCGAGTTCGAATTGATATTTTTGCCGCGCCACGGCAAGGGACATCGCTGGCTTCCGACCGAGGTGAATTTTCGCGCCAATATTTTCGCGCTTAAAAAACTCGGTGTCGAACGCATCATTTCGGTCAGCGCAGTCGGCAGTTTGCGGGAGAACATCACCCCCGGAGACTTGGTCATTCCCGACCAGTTTATCGATCGCACGACGCAGCGTCCCAGCACCTTCTTTGGCAATGGTCTGGTGGCGCACGTGAGCTTGGCCGATCCATTTTGCAAGGATCTATCCAAGGTGCTCGCCGGCGCGGCGCGCCAGGAGAATGCCAATGTTCATGCCGGCGGAACGTATCTGTGCATGGAGGGACCGCAGTTCTCGACTCGCGCCGAGTCCCATTTATACCGCAGCTGGAATGCCCACGTGATCGGCATGACCAATCTCCAGGAAGCGAAGCTGGCGCGCGAGGCGGAGATCTGTTTTGTCACGATGGCGCTGGCCACCGATTACGATTGTTGGAACGAGCATGCCGGTGACGTGGAAATCGAGCACGTGCTCGCCGTGCTCAAGCGCAATGTTGACTTGGCGCAGCGCGTCATTCGCCGCGCGCTTGGCGAGTTCCCCAGGCAGCGTTCGTGCGTCTGTGCCTCGGCGCTAAAGGATGCTATCATCACGGAACGGTCGCGGATTCCGAAGAAGCTTAGCGCGGCGTTGCGACCGCTAATCGGGAAATATTTATGAGCGTCTTGGTGGTTGGCACAGTGGCATTCGATTCGATTGAAACGCCGTTCGGCTCGGCGGAGCGTATTCTCGGCGGCTCGGCATCCTATTTCGCTCTCGCCGCGTGCTTTTTCGCCCCGGTGCGGATCGTCGGTGTGATCGGCCGGGATTTTCCGCAGGATTATCTCGACCTGTTCACCCAGCGGAAGATCGACATTCAGGGCATTCAGCGCGCCGAGGGCGACACGTTTCACTGGCGCGGTCGCTATCATGAGGACATCAATTTGCGCGATACCGTCGAGCTCCAGTTAAACGTCTTGGCCGGCTTCGAGCCGAAATTGCCCGAGCCTTACCGCGACGCGGAATATGTGTTTCTGGGCAACATCGATCCTGCGATGCAAATGGAAGTGCTGCGCCAAATCCGCCGCCTCAAGCTCGTGGTTTGCGACACCATGGATCATTGGATTCGCGAGAGCCGGGAAGAGCTTAAAAGGGTGCTCCAACGGATCGAGATCCTAGTCATCAATGATTCCGAGGCGCGGTTGTTGAGCGGCTACGACAATATCGTGAAGGCGGCGCGTGCCATCCTCAAGATGGGTCCCAAGATGGTGCTGATCAAACGCGGCGAGTACGGCGTCCTGCAATTTTCGGACTCTTCGGTGTTTGCCACGCCGGCATATCCCCTGGAGGAAGTGTTCGACCCCACCGGTGCGGGTGACTCGTTCGCGGGCGGATTTCTCGGCCAGTTGGCACGCTCGGCCGACCTTGGCCAGGGCGGTTTGCGGCGCGCCATTGTCTACGGCTCGGTGGTTGCTTCGTTCACCGTAGAAGATTTCGGCGTCAAACGGCTCACCGACGTGTCGATGCCGGAAATTGAAGAACGCTACCAGCGGTTTATTCAGCTGACTGATTTTCATTCCTGAAGCGATGGAGTTGTCGATCGTTGTTCCCGTTTTCAATGAAGAGGAAAACGTCGAACCCGTAATCCGCGAGATCCATAGCGTCGTGTCCTCTCTGGAGAAGAGCTACGAGATCATCGTCGTGGACGACGGTAGCCGGGACCAGACCTTCACGCTCTTAAGCCGGCTGCACGAGAGCCAGCCCACGCTCCATATTATCCGGCTTAAGCGCAATTTCGGCCAAACGGCGGCTTTGGCGGCCGGGTTGGCTTACGCCCAGGGCGAGATCGTCGTGCTTATGGATGGTGACGGACAAAACGACCCGGCCGATATACCGGCATTGCTCGCCAAGATCGAACAGGGAAACGATCTGGTCGTCGGTTGGCGCTTCGAGCGTCGGGACCCATGGCTCAATCGGCGCCTGCCTTCAATGATCGCTAACCGTTTGATATCGTGGACGACGAAAGTGAAATTACACGATTACGGCTGCACGCTTAAAGCGATGCGCAAGGAAATCGCGAAAGGCCTGCGGCTTTACGGCGAGATGCATCGGTTTATTCCGGCGATCGCTTACGAGCGCGGCGCCCAGGTCGCCGAACTCAAGGTCAATCACCGGGCGCGGCTCCATGGCGGGTCGAATTACGGACTCACGCGCACACTGCGAGTCGTGCTGGATTTGCTCACCGTTAAGTTCTTAAGCAGCTACTCGACACGCCCGGCGCATGTATTCGGCCCGATCGGAGTGATCAGCGGCCTGATCGGATTCGCGCTCGCGCTCTATTTGAGCGTGCAAAAACTTATTTACCATCTTGAAATCGGTAACCGGCCGCTGCTCTTGCTGTCGATTCTGCTGATTTTCATCGGTTTTCAATTCGTGACCATGGGGCTGCTGGGCGAAATGCTGGCGCGAATCTATCATGAATCCCAGGATCGTACGTTTTACGTCATCGGCGAAATTTTGCAGGGTGGAGGGCGAACATGAAGTTGGCGATCGTTGGCGCAGGTTATGTCGGATTGGTTGCGGGCACCTGTTTTGCGGAGACCGGCAACGACGTGATCTGCGTCGATATCGATAAGAGCAGAATCGAAATGCTCAAGCTCG
>JAICHC010000281.1 GCA_025922795.1 Candidatus Binatia bacterium
GTATTGGAGGAGGGACACGACCGATAACACCGTCAGAGCCAAGGGCGCGAGGGTGCCGAGCCAGCGACGATTTTGCAAGAGAAATGCGAGTGCTACCCCTACCAAGAAGACACAATACGGATAGGCGATGATGGTATAGCGCACATTGAAGGTGAAGTGCGTGACGGTGGTGAGTAAGACGACGCCAGCCAGAGTGCCGCCCAATCCCAGCAGGCAAAGCCAGAGCGAGGGTGGATCATCGGAGGTCAAGAGGACCCATGCGCCAAGTATCAACAAGGAGCCCCAGATAACGCCCACCGCCAAGATAGACGGTAAGAAGCGCAGCAGATAGCTGACGTGACGATTTTCGTGCAGTTCGGTGACGCTAGGGCCGAGGGAAAATCCAGCCCCATACGCATAAACGGCATAGGGTATGCCTTGCCATCCGATTTTGATCCGCTCTTTTCTAAGCCGGCTTCCTTGGGTGGCCGTGGTCACCTGAGGGGTGTTCAAAGAGAGCTTGTAAAAAAAAGTCTTGGTCCATGGAAGGGTGACCGGAAAAGCCAGGATGGCTGCGATCAGGCCACAGGCTATGACGGTGAGGAGGGCGCGCCGGTGGAACAGTAGCAGCCAGAGGGCGTGAACCATCACGTTCAACACCATAAAGATGTGAAAAAATAAACCGAAAACCGTCCCCAATACATAGAGAATCCACCAGATCGCTTTACCTCGTTCAAGCGCTTTCAAGAGAAAAAGAGTACTCAATAAGGCGGCGAACAGCAGGGGTGTATACATCCGTGCTTCTTGGCTGTACCAGATGTGAAACGGGGAGATGGCGATAACGAATAAGGCGCAGAGAGCGGCGGGCCGTGAGAACAGGTAATGGGCGAGCCAGTAAACGAGCGGTAGGGTGCCAATCCCAAAGAGCGCGCTGGGGAGACGGAGAAAAAAGTCAGAATCGTGAATCTGCAAAAAGGCGTGATTGATCAGAAAGGATAACGGATTGTGGAAGGTCCGCTCAGCTCGGCGCGCCAGAACCTCTGTAATACTCTCCCCACTCGATACAAAGTACTGAATACCTTCGTCGGACCAGAGACTTTGGCCGTCGAGGTTGTAGAGGCGCAGACAGATGCCGACCAGCATCAAGGCGACAAAGCAAATGCGTGCAGACACCGAGGGGTCGGACGAGACGGAAGATGACAAGCGCAAAGAGGTTGGAGACATATCACATCGCTAAGCAAAGAGTGGACGTTTAAATGAGCGGGGTGAGCTCATCTAGCTGAATATGGGCGATCTTTTGGTTAATATACAGTCGTTGATCGGCGTCAAAGAGACGATAGAATTTTTTTTGGTTGACGTTCTCAATCGCGGTTGGAGCCGATTGCTTCCAGGTTTCATGTGGGAGGACCAATGCCGCCGTAGTGGCGCGGAAGCCATCCAGCATTTGGGAGACAAACGGCAACCCGATGAATTGGCAGAGTTGGGTAAGTACGCGCTCAGGGGCGTCGACGAGGTGCTCGTATCTCACGATGCAGTGGTCGGTTGAGCGAACGTATAGCTGCGTCAACGCAATACTGTGGAGCCACCGTTCGATCAGATGATCCAAGTCGTTCGCGTACCTGTGCCGCCAGCTGTCGGGATGGTCATTGACCGTCTCATATAATGAGGCGATGACGTCTGCTCCGTTGCGGATTACATGGATGAATTTAGCATGGGGCACCAGGGCGCTAATCGCATCAATATAATCCAAGTGTCGCGGCGTTTTTTCCAGCCAGGCCTGTTTGTGTTGCTCGCGGGCGACGGTATCGAGAACGGTGGTAAACGCACGGGCATACTGCCGAGGCGTCACGGCGAAGCGCGGCAAACACGTGCGCAGTTCCGGACGTCCGAGTAAATCGAGCAACCGTGTGAACTGAGCCCGAGCGCGGAGCGAAGCTAAGCCAAGGCGCCGTAGGATGGGACGAGCGGAAATAACGCGCGTGAAAAAGTGTGATTCGGGAAACGAGGTGACCTGCGGATGAGCGGCGATCAGACTCTGGAGGAGTGTTGTTCCGGAGCGCGGGCAGCCGACTAAAAAGAACCGTTTAATAGGCACTGCTGGCATACTGCTATCCTAATCATGCCACCATTAGCATCATGCAACTACATACGGTTTCAAGACGCGTTCGTAGACCTCAAGAGTCGACGCGGAGGTTTGCTTCCAGCTAAAGTGTTTCTCACCATAATCCCGAATAGATTGGCATACATGCGGTTGGGGATAAAGCTCGCGGTAGAACTGACTAATCTTAGCTGCGAGGTCTTTGGCATTACCGGTTTCAAACAAATAGCCGTGCAGCCCGGGTTGCACCGCCATTGGAAACGATCCGACATTGGACGCAATGACGGGCACCCCGAAGCGATACGTCAGAAAGAGCACCCCACTTTGGAAATCGCCCTCTAGATACGGGAAAATCGTCACATCGGCAGATTTGAAAAAGAGTTCAATTTCATCTTCAGGAAGGTGATCGTCGTGGAAGGTGACCCGGTCCTGCAGGTTTCTAGTCTCGACCAATTGTTTTAGGGTTTGCAGGTAATTGGAGTTGACTTTTCGCAACGCCTGTCCAGCAATCAGAACCTGCACGGGACGCAGGTGGCTCGGCAAATAGTCAAGCGCTTCAAGCGCAATTTCATAGCCCTTGTACGGTCGAATGCGACCAAATAACAAGAGCACATGCGCAGAAGGGTCAAGCCCCAGCCGCTCGCGCGCTTCGTATTGGCTGATCGAGGTTTGCCGCGATAACGAATTGAGGCCACGTTGCACCACACTAATTTTTTCAGGCGCGAGATGATAGCGCTGGATTAACTTGTTTTTGAGGTCAGGGGTGTGACAGATAATGTGATGGACGTTTTGATAGAGGATTCTATGCAAAATATATTTGCATGCATTCGCCCTACCCTTTCGTTGAACGTTGTGCGCCGTGTAAATAACCGATTTGCCAAACCACTTCGGAAGATACACAAAGATCAGCAGTTCCAGCAAGAGAAATCGAAAAAACTGAATGTGGATAATGTCCGCGCGACTCTGCCTCAGATGATTGATCCAGCGAACATAGTATTGGGTCAGCCTCGATATCTTAACCCAGCTTGGCACATCGGTGTCCGTTGAGCCTCGAATGTTATAGAAGGTGACAGGCGATGGGTAGGCCGAGTGTTCATAATCATTGCCACCTAGGAGGTCGATGTGCAGGCCCAAACGAGACAAGGCTTGGACAAGCGAAAAAATATAATCCGCATTATCACCGGCTATGATACACACCTTCATGAGATCGGTTCCTCTATCCGGACACGGCTTCGACCCGTTGAGCTTTTTGGGGCACGTCAATCATCTCTCATCGGCATTCGTCGCCGTTAAGACACCTGTTGGGCACGGTCGCGTTTCATCAATGAGAAACTCGTGGGAGAGGGGACACGGCGCAATCCCGCTACCCCAGCCAAAGCGCCCATGCACGCAAAAATATAGACGTGGCTAAGTGCTGGAACATAGAGCATGGTGCTGGTGAGCCCAGGGACCAAGTAGGCCACCCAAATAGATACCATGCAGATGCCGACCCAGCGATCCTGCAGCCATCGGCCTTCGCGGTATTGCTGCAAGCCCGTGCGAATGATCGTGGTTACGATTGCCAAGTAGGAAAAGAGGCCCACGATCCCGAGTTCGACAAAGAACGCTAAAAAACAATTGTGGGAGGAGGTCTCGCTCTTGATGCCCATGACGTAGATATGCTGGGTACCCAGTAGCTGGCGGACATTGAGGAAACCAATCCCTAGAATCGGGTGCTTGGTACCCTCTTGAAGTTGAAGGAGCCACGCCCCAAGGCGGGCGTATATGGGGTTGATATTGGCGATGCGGTCGGTCACGATCTCGGCCGGGACAACAGCCTGAAAGGCGATCAACATGCCAGGCAAGAGCAATAAAATCAAGCCAATTGACCCAAGCTTGAGTCCGCGGCTGAGATACGGACGAGCCATGAGGAGCAAAACTGTAACCCCGCACATAAAGCCAAGCCAGTTCGAGCGAGTCCAGGTAACCAAAATGCCGAGCGGCGCCAAGATGAGCACACTCCACCGGACAGCCAAGCGCAGGGTGTCCCAGTCAAAGCTCAGTCGCATATGTGCCAGTAATGTCATAAAGAACACCGCCATCATAACGGCTGAAAAGTGGTTGCGGGTGACAAATGGTCCCTTGATGCGGTAGGTTAGATCGGTATGGAGAGCACGCTCGACGAGCGCAATGCATACGACATAGAGTCCCAAGCCAATGAGCATCCAGAGAAACTGCTGAAACCGCGCCTCGCTCGATATAAACCGCCGAGTGGTGGCGTAAGCCAGAAAAGGCACGATGAAGGCATCGAGGGCGACCTTAAGCCCGTTGGCCACCCTACCGGACTGTAAAATGATATTGACGACGAGGAGGACCGAAAAAATAATCATCCAGAACTCAGTCCGATCCAGCGGGAGGAACTGCCGGTTGCGGTAGATTTTTTCGACTAACAACAAGAGGGCGAGCGTGCAAAAGAGGAGGCGCGTGGGCTCCAGAACATCTTTTGGCTTGATCGATGTGGAATCGTGGAGATAACCGCTCGGTTCGCGATTGCGCCGATTTTGTTCGAATTGGATCCGTTCAATATGGTTTAATTCCATCTGAGGCGTAAACAGCGGATTGCGCGATGGATTCTGAATCATATTCACCGCAACCGGCGCGATTAACAGCCAGATGAGCAGGACCACGAAACCGCGTTCGATCAGGAAATAAAATAGGATGGGCACCCAGATGACGACACATAAAATGAGTAGAGTAGATAGCATAGACACTTCAGCATCGCTAAAATTTAAGTTCTCAATTGAAATACGCTACGGCGCAGCCGATTGATGACGAGTTGATCCTCGTCATCCCAGCCAAACAGGGTTAACAGACCCGCATAGAGGATGAGTCCACCTCCCATCATCGCAAGTTTGCCCCAGTCCTCAAGTTGAGTCATCTGCGACAGCTTCCACACTGCTCCACCCGCGACGGCACCCGCGATTAGTGTCTTTAGCGTGCCCA
>JAICHC010000282.1 GCA_025922795.1 Candidatus Binatia bacterium
CTTTGGCATCGAGAGCTGCTCTTAATTTTTTGAGGTGCTCGTCACGGGGGATTACGTGTTTTCCCTTCATGTGGCCACAGCGCTTGGGCCAGACCTGATCTTCAAGAAAGCCCGTACGGACGCGCGCCAAACGCTCGGGCTTGATGAGGTGATCGAACGCGGGATCGCTTTCAAAGAAGCCGGAGCGGATGCGGTTTTCCCTCTCAAGCTCACCCCGTTCCAGCATTCCGGTAGAATGACGGAGCGAACGTGCTATAAACGATACGCCGTGAAAATCTCATGCGAGGGAGAAAACAATCGACTGGGAGAATGATCCGAGCGGTCGAAATTCTGTGAAACTGCCGGTTACGCGATGGCGGCAACGGCAAGCTGCTCGTCGTTGAAACGGTCGTGCCCCGGGTAATGCGCGCCGCCGGACAAAATCCGCGATTTGAGATGCTGCTGCTTTTACGCAGCTATGAACGCAAATTCGGAGCGGAGGTCAAACATGAGCTACAAGGATGTTCGCGAGTGGATTCATCAGGTCGATGAAATGGGCGAGCTCAAAATCATTCACGGCGCAGATTGGAATCTCGAGATTGGCGCGCTCTCGGTGCTTGCATCGAAGCACAAAGAAAACAGTCCGGCGTTGCTCTTTGACCGGATCAAAGATTATCCGGCGGGATATCGCATTCTCGTCGGCTTCTTCGAGAGTCTTACGCGCTCGGCGCTGACGACCAATTTGCCGCTCGACATCACGCGCGAAGGCTTTATTCGCGCATGGCGCGATCGCCTGGCGACGCCCGCGCATATTCCACCCGTAACGGTTTCGAACGGCCCAGTGATGGAAAACGTTTATCATGGCGACGACATTGATCTGCTTAAGTTTCCGGTGCCGCGTTGGCACGAACGCGACGGCGGGCGCTACATCGGCACGGGCCACGTGGTCATCACGCGTGATCCCGACGAGGACTGGGTCAACGTAGGCTGTTACCGGGTCATGGTGCACGGCCGAAACACGATGGGCATGAATATCTCGCCCGGCAAGCATGGGAGATTGCACCGGCAGAAATATTTCGATCAGGGCAAGTCCTGCCCGGTGGTCTGCTGCTTCGGTGTTGACCCATTGCTGCACATGATCGCCACTCGTCCCGAGCCCTATGGACGGAGCGAATTCGATGCCGTCGGCGGCATAAAAGGCGAGGCGGTGGAAGTCATTCGTGGCGAGGTTACCGGCTTGCCGATTCCTGCCTACGCAGAAATCGCAATCGAGGGCAAGTTCTTGCCGGACCAAGGCAAGGAAGAGGGACCTTTCAGTGAGTGGACCGGTTACTACGCCAGCGGTGAGAAATTCGAACCGCTGATCAAGGTCGAAGCGCTCTACCACCGCAACGAGCCGATCATCACCGCGTCGCCGGAATATCGCCCGACCGCGCGTGCCGAACATTGCTACGAGCTATTGCGCGCGGCCTATATTCGCGATCAGGTCGAAAAAGCCGGAGTGCCGGATGTCAAAGCCGTGGCCAGCTATTATCGACGATTTTTGACTGTGATCTCGATTCGCCAGCGCTATCCCGGCCACGCACGCCAAGCCGGTTTGATGGCCAGTCAGTGCCAGGGTGCGGCCTACCTGGGTCGATACGTGGTTGTGGTCGACGACGATATCGACGCTTACGACATCAATGACGTGCTATGGGCTATGTGCAGCCGCGCAGATCCGCTCGACTCCGCCGAGATTCTCCGGCGCTGCTGGAGCGGCCCACTCGATCCGATCATACCGCGTGAGCGCAAGGGGTTCAGCTCGCGCATGATCATCGACGCCTGCCGCCCGTTTGAATGGCGCGATCAATTTCCGCCCGCTGCCGAGATCAGCGCCGAGCGTCAACAGGCTGTTATGAAGAAGTGGAAGCAGGAGCTGTTTAGTTGATGCAAGGCAGTCGAGGTTGACCGCCAACCGTGCGATTAAAGAATCCGGTATTGGTTCAGTTGGGTCAAGATCTCTCACTTGGTTTGAGATGACAAATGCTGGCTGACCCGTCATTCCAAGCGCGGAGCGATGAATCTTTCCCGGTGGTCAATTTTCATGGTGCATGTGGAATGAGCCCACTACAGAAATCCGGACACTAGCGCGAGGCCCGAGCTGTTAACTCGGGCCTCGCTACCTTCCGAAGATGTGTTGACCCGTTGTCGCGAAGGATCCGTAGGATTCTAAAAGGAAGCCAGACTCTTGCGAGTCTGGCCTCCTGCCACTGAACGTGACGGGGGGTTCAGTGGCAGCCGCTGTCCCGTGGGAGCTGTGCTGAAGGAGGCAGCGCGGGACGCGGCTTGCTAATTCAGCTTGGAGTTTTCTGCTAGCTGGAAGTATTTGCTCCGTTGCAAGCGGCGTTGCAGGTAGGTGTTTTTTGGCCAGTCCCAATTGCGTCCAGGCAATTCCTCGCCAGAATAAGCCGCGCCGTTTACCCTGCTCTGTAAAAATATCAATTGCCAATAGCTCGGTTTCGCTGTTTGGGTTTCCATCGCTTTCATCTCCGTCCCTCCTTCGGTCACGTTTTTTAGACGATTGAAATATTCGACTAGCATACGATTTTGCTCCCCTAACAAATTTTTCCTTTCCTACAGAACTGTCTTGCTTTGATCGCAAATAATTTTTGCTCCCGTGTTGTCCGTGGTAGAGCAGAACCCGTGCCGGTCTGTAACATCTGCCGGTTAAACGGCTTGTCACCTGTTGTCCGGGAAAGTTCGATGATAGGGCGGGGCAGCGCAGACCGGCACTTCAGCCGCGCCAATCATTCGGTCAGAAATGCCGGGTAGAGGCCCGCATCGAGAGCTGCGCCCCTGGAGCGATGATTCCCGCCCGCTCTCAAAAGTGGGTAAAAATTCACCAGATGCTTGAACGACCAAGGCGGTCGCACCCCGATAAGCACTGCAATGGAGAGAATCGCCGGGGCCTTAGCTGGGCCCCGAGTAATGGAGTAATAAAGTATTGGGCTTTCGGAACCCGACACTCCAACATCCAGTATTTCAATTTGCTCCCAAATTGCGAAATAGCAGCTCCATCAATTGAATCGCCACCGGTCTGATGATTTCTTTCATTACGGAATCTACGAACGCTTGGCTTTCCATCTCAAAATCGTAGAATCCGTCCGGGATTATCTTCTTTCCCTGATCACTTGATCGACCCAGGTATAATCCATCACCTTGGGCACGGGCACGGCGCTGGGAATCAATTTCGCAGCCAATGCTTCGTCGTAAATTTGCTGCAGATCCTTGAGTGGGATCTTGCCGTCCGCCGTGAAACCGTTTAGCCAAACCCGGTACGAATCTTCCGCGACCTTGGGCGTGAGCTTCCACTTGTTTTGAATATAGTTGACCATCCAGGATTTTTCTTTGCGGTTGAACTCCATTGCCTCGAAGGTCGCGCGGATCACGGCTCTGACTTGCTCCGGCTCCTGCTTCAATTTGGCTTCGCGGGTTGCAATGCCGCCGGACGCCGACCGCTGGTTGAATTCCAGGGCCGAGGCGAGCTCACGATAACCTTTTTGCGTCATCACGAAGTTATGCGGCAAAGAGAGCAGGGCGGCGGCCACGTTTCGCTGGCTGAGCGACTGAACGCTGTTCGATACCGAACCAGTCTGTACGAATGTCAGCTGCTCGGGATTGACGCCTTTTCGCTTAACCAGATCCCGGGCAACGATGTCCTGCAGCGTTGCCAAACGATCGACCGCGACGGTTTTTCCGATCAGATCTTCCATGCGGCGGATTTCAGGATTGGCGATAATCCAGAAGAGCGTCTTTTCGTGAGTGATCATGATGCCTTTGAACGGGAGGCCGCGCGCGGCGGCGACCAGCGGGCTGGTGATGCCCGTCAGGTAGTCGATCTCGCCGGCCACCAGAGCCGATGTTTGCACCGCGCCGGCCATCTGGACCATTTCAACGTCCAAGCCATGTTTCTTATAGATTCCCGCGTCCTTGGCGACGAAAAAAGTCAGAAAGGTGAGACTAAAAGCCGGATAGCCGACGCGAATCTTTCTGAGCTCCTGGGCATCGACGGGCGAGCCCAGGATCCATTGGACCAACAGCGCGAATATGAGCAGATTGGTTGCCGCCATCTTTGAGTTGTTCGTGACCCTCTCCATGGTTTCCCCCTGACGAACTTCGATCGAAGTTTTCTTTTTCTATCTCTCGCACAATGCGGCCGTCTACGACACGTTTCTCCTCCTTTGCACGCAGTAGAACCTGGAGATCGCTCTCGATTCGACAATCGTAAGGAGCGGCTAGGCGCTAATCCAGGAAAAGATCTGCCCTGCCGTTCGATGTGAGTTGGCTCTGGAGCTAAAGGAGGCGCTCGGCCACTCATAGGAGAGTTACTTTAGCGGTGATTTGCTGAATGCCTGATCGATGAAGCCGTTGTTCGCCAGCCTATCGACCAGGCTGTTGTCGATGGATTTGGTCGTAAGGGATTCCGCATAGACGCCCTTGACCGGCTCGAATTCGAGCACCGTGGCCACCGTGCGTGGATCGACGCGCGGCACCCGGTCGGTGAACTGCACCGCGATCTTGTACATTTCGTCAATAAAGGCGGGCTCGTTGCGTTTGAGATATTTGGCAAGGATCTTTCGGGCGGTTTCGCGGTCCCGATTCATCGCCGCTACGCCCTCGATGTAGGCGCGGAGCACACGGTCGGCGGTCTGCGGATTTTTTTGCAAAAACTCCTGGGTGGCGGCGAACACGTTCATGGCGAAAGGGATTTCCAGATCCGCAGCATTGAGCAGGGCGTTCGCTGCGCTGCGCGGTCGCACGCTGGTGACCATGCCGCCGATCTGTTTCTGGTTAAATGCCGCTTGCACCTCGGGATTGCCGCCTAAAGGCCGCAACGTGACGTTCTGCGTCATCCCGAGCTTCCGTAAAATAAGCGTGGTCACCGTGTGGGCCGTGGAGTTGAAGCGTGTGATACCGAGAACTTGCCCTTTAATTTGCTCCGGGCGGGTGAACTCCGGTTGGACGTAGAGAGTCATGGGCGGGCGATTCATGGTCGCGCCAAAGGCGACCACCGGCGCGCCGCGTGCGGCGCCGAGGATGA